>JAHRWC010000108.1 GCA_019090365.1 Flavobacteriaceae bacterium | reverse complement strand
TCTTGCAAATTATATTGCTTCTAATGCTTCAACTCCAAAATCTGAAGAATCAAAAAAGAAAAAGAAGAAGTAAACAATAGGCTAATTAGTGAATTTTAACAATTAAATTTTATTTTAACTTACTCAATACAATTGATTTAAACTGTGAACCTATAGGGATTTTGTTTTCACCAATAACTATATAATCTGAACTTACGGAATCTATTTTAGAAAAATTTACGATATAAGATTTTTGAACTTGAAAAAAGTTACTGTTTAATTGAGATAAAGCTTCAGTAATACTTTGTCTTCCCATAATCTTTTTGCCTTTTACAAAATAATTAATATAATTTCCATCTTTCTGGAGGTATTCTATTGCATCTAATTGTATTTGATGAGTTTCTAATCCACTCTTAATAAAAATGGTTTTAGAAGGGTTTGAACTATCGTTTTCAAATTCACGAATTGATGAATCCAATTTACTTGTTAATTTCGTAATCGTTTTAGAAAATCGATCCAAGCTAATTGGTTTAAGAAGGTAATCTATAGCATTTACTTCATAACTTTCTAATGCATGCTCAGAGTACGCAGTAGTAAAAACAATATTAGTAGTTGGAGCAATCATTTTAGATAAAGAAAGCCCGCTTAAATGAGGCATATTAATATCTAAAAAAACTACATCAACTGCATTAGCGTTTAAAAACTCTAAAGCCTTCAATCCATTTCTGAATGTAGCAACCAACTCAAATTTAGAAAAATGAGTTAAATATGAAGCAATAAGTTCTATTGCTTTAGGTTCATCATCAACTATTATTACCTTCATCTGTGTTTATTATAAGTGATACATTATAAATGTTTTGTTCTTCCTTAATTTCAAGTATATGCTTGTTAGGATAAGCTAACTGCAGACGTTCATTTGTTGATTTTAATCCATAACCACCAATAGTTTCAAATTCAATTTTTGGAGGGATAGAGTTTTTAATATTGAATATAAACTGTGTTGGCTTCGTAATATCAATATCAACATGAATAAAAGAGGAAAACTCTGGCTGTACTCCATGTTTAAAAGCATTTTCAATAAAACTTAACAGTATACCCATTTCAATTAATTGGGTATCAAATTCACCAGTTACATTCAATTCAAAATCGATTTCATCCTCTTCAAATCGAAGTAAATGTAATTCAGAAAAATCCTGAATAAATTGAATCTCTTTTTTAACAGAAACAAGGCCACTTTTATTTTCGTAAACTACATAACGAAGTAGTCCAGAAAGAGTATCAATACTCTTCGCCAGTTTTGGGCTTTTAACTTGATCTACCATCGCTAACAAGTTATTCATTGTATTAAATAAAAAATGTGGATGCAACTGCGAACGAAGTAAATTAAGTTCAGTTTGTTTATTTATTACTTCCAAATTTCTTTTATCAACTTCCATATTGCTCCAAGCTTTAATTAAACCATAGGCAATAGCAACAATTGTGTAAAAAATAAAAATACCGTACCAAAGTGAGGGAAACCAAACTATAAAGATATAACTAGTAAAGAAAAGCTTGACCACTATTATATAGCAACATAAAAATAAAATTGCCGTAAGGAGTAGCTTTAAAAGAATTTTTAAGGCTTTTGATTTGTCAGTAAGTTGCTGAATAAAAAAAAATTGAATGTAAAAATATAATGCGAAAAAGGGTTGGCCTAATCCAAAGAATATAATGAGATCTTCACTGTGTTCTGTATTTCCTGAAACAACACCTTCATTTATTTCTACTAAATGTTCAGTAATTGAGAATGAATAGATTATTAGCCAAGAACTAAAAACCCAAAACAAAATATTAAGACTTATTTCAATCCATTTTTTATTCATTGGACAAAGATATGTTTTTTGTGTACTGTATTTTTAAATTGGTATCAAAGCACTTTTTTATGGTACAAAACATTAGTTTAAAATTACATAACATAATCTTAGGCATTTATACCATATTTTCTTGCTACTATAACTTTGTATATTATTTACTCAAATCAAGTTCTTTATTTGTTTCTGAATTTAAACAATATAAAATCAATTAAAATGAAACAATTATCAATAATTCTTGCATTTGCATTTGTCATTTTCACAAGCTGTAATGCACAAAAAGAATCAAAAATAAAGAATATTGAAAGCCTTGAAGCTAATGTCGATGCTTTAGTGAAGCAATACCAAGATTTAGATATTTTTTCAGGAATCGTGTTGGTTGCCGAAAAAGGAAATCCCAAATATCATAAGGCATTTGGTTTGGCAAATCGAGAAACCAATACAGCCAATACATTAAATACAAAGTTTGATATAGGCTCTATGAATAAGTCGTTTACCAAAACGGTTATTTTACAATTATTAGAAGAGGGTAAACTTAAAGTGAGTGATAAACTGGGTCAATTTATTACTGGTTTTCCTGAAGAAGCTGCTAATAAAATCACAATTACCGATTTATTGAATCATACTTCTGGTTATACAGATTATTGGGGTGAAGATTTTGAAAATCTTTCAATTGAACAGAAAAGATTAAACGGTCTAGTAGAGCGTATTAAAAAACTTAGACTCGAATTTGAGCCTGGAACTGAAACTGCATATAGTAATTCAGGTTATGTGTTATTAGGGGCAATCATAGAAAAGATTACAGGAAAAACGTATCATCAAAATGTTCTAGATCGAATTATTGTACCCTTGAAAATGACTGACACTTATGTAATCGATAAAGACAAAGTACCAAATAGAGCCATTGGGTATTATAAGGATATGAAAGGAAAGATTTCTAATAACTTAGGATTTGCAGAAGTGCCAAACCCTGATGGAGGTTTTCATTCTACTCCAAGAGATATTGTAAAGTTCTATTCTGAATATTTCTATGGAACTACCTTATTAAGTAAAGAAACAAAATCAAATGAAGCCTTTTTTGGCTCAATCAATAAAAGAAAAACAACAGGAAAAGCTTCTTTAATGGCTGGAGGGTTTCCTGGTGCAAATACTGCCTATTTAGAAATTATGCGAGATGAGATTAGCATTATAGTTTTTGCAAATATGGATGAACCTGTAGGAGAACAATTAGCATCTGGTATTTTAGCTTTAGTAAAAGGTGAAACACCTCAAACGCCTTCACTTCCTGCAAATCAAAATGTGTATAATCATTATGTGAAACATGGCTTAAACTATGTAGAAGAAAATTTTTCAGAATTAACTAAAAACTTTCATGCAGAAGATCCAAAAGGCTTAATACTTAATGGAATAGGGTATGAGTTATTAGAAGAAGGAAAACTAAATGAAACACTAAAACTCTTTCAACTAAACGTAAAATTATTCCCTGAAGATGCAAATTTATGGGACAGTCTTGGAGAAGTTTATTTTAATCTTGGAGATTATGAAAGAGCATTGGAAAACTATCAAAAAGCTTTAGCAATGGATCCCTATATGGAATCTTCTAAAGAGATGATTCAAAAAATCAAAATGAAAGAATAATATAAGCACATTTAAAAAATATAGATATCATATAAAAATTTACGTATAAATACGAAGTGTATTTCATAGTATAATTGTTCAACT
>JAHRWC010000107.1 GCA_019090365.1 Flavobacteriaceae bacterium | reverse complement strand
TTGATGTGGGTTTTCACCATAGCGTAACACTTTTCCATTTGTTTCACTGATTTTTAATGCAGGAATTTCATGGTCGCTATTAAAATAATTGAAGATAGCAGTATCGTAATTTGAAGAAACATTAAAAGATTTCGCTGCAAATTGTTTTCTGCTTGCTAATGAAATATTTCCGTTATCTTCAGAAATTACCTCTAAAAACTCTTGGTAATCTTCCATCGAAGAAACACAAATAGTGTCTTTAAAGTTTTTTGCTGCAGCTCTAATTAAAGAAATTCCTCCAATGTCAATCTTTTCAATAATATCTTGTTCGCTTGCTCCAGAAGCTACTGTTTTTTCAAATGGATATAAATCTACAATCACAACATCTAATTGAGGAATGTTATATTGCTCCATTTCTTTAACATCCCCTTCATTATCTTGTCGATTTAAAATTCCACCAAAAACTTTAGGGTGAAGCGTTTTAACACGGCCTCCTAAAATTGAAGGGTAATCGGTTACCTCTTCAACTGGCACAACATCGATACCTAAGTCATTAATAAATTTTTGAGTACCACCTGTAGAATAGATAGTTACGCCAAGTTCATTTAATTTTTTTACAATTGGAGCTAATCCATCTTTGTGAAAAACTGAAATTAAAGCTGAGGATATCTTTTTTTGATTGTTCATGGAGATTTTATTAAGTGGCAAAAATACATAATTGTCTGCTAATTTTGTAACATATATAAGTAGAAAACGTCTTATATTTATTCAAAAATAAAATTGGAATAATTAAAGGATGCTAATCTACCTTCGAGTTTTAAAAGAGAGTTTAAATTTTGCGATCAACGCACTTAGAAACAATAAGTTACGTACTTTTTTGTCTTTATTGGGTGTGACGATAGGAATTTTCTCAATTATAGCAGTTTTAGCAGCTGTTGATTCTCTTAAAAAGGAGATTGAAGGAAGCATGAGCGGTCTAGATAATAGTACGGTTGTAATGATGCGTTTTCCTTTTGGTCCTACAGATATTCCAAGATGGAAATGGATGCAATTTCCAGATGTAAATTACGATGAATATCAGTATTTAAAAAGAAATATGCCAGATATGGAGGCTATTTCTTATACGTTAAATGTTCCCCAAACCTCTATTAAATATGAAGAAAATACAGTTTCTAGTATTGATGTAGGAGCAATAACACATGAGTATTATGATATTGAAGCACTTCAAATTGCTAATGGACGGTTTTTTAATGAATCTGAATCGAATAGTGGTTCTCAAGTAATTGTATTGGGTGATGAAATTGCTGAGAATTTATTTGGCGACATTGATCCAATTGGTAAAAAAATTCGCCTTTATGGACGTAAATTCACTGTAATTGGAGTCTTGAAGAAAGAAGGTATGGGCCTTTTTGGAGATTCAAAAGATATTATCGTGTTGGTTCCTGTAAATGTGACTCGAAAAATTTACGGTGATAATAATAAATCTACCTTCCCTCAAATTATTATAAAACCAGAAAGTGATGTAGATAATGCTGGTTTTATGGCGATGCTAGATCAAAAAATGCGAATGGCTAGAGGATTAAAAACCGAAGAAGTAAGTACCTTTTTTGTGTTTCAGATGAAAGGAGTAGCGGCGTTTATTGATGAAATTACCGGAACCATGAATGTAATTGGTTGGCTGATTAGTGGTTTTTCTTTATTAGTTGGTGGCTTCGGAATTGCAAATATTATGTTTGTGAGTGTTAAAGAACGGACCAATTTAATAGGGATTCAGAAATCATTAGGAGCAAAAAATAAATTTATCATGTTTCAATTTTTATTTGAAGCAGTAATTCTTTCTGTAATTGGAGGATTAATAGGACTAGTACTCGTTTTTATAGCTTCACTTATTGCATCGAGTATGACAGGTGATTTTGAGTTTGTATTATCACTACAAAACATGTTTATTGGAACATTTATTTCAGCAATAATTGGATTAATATCAGGAATACTACCTGCTATTTCAGCTTCGAGATTAGATCCTGTTGAAGCAATTCGTACAGGAATGTAATTATAAAATATTAGCTACTTCCTCATTTATCCATGCTAAAAATTCTTCATCTTTCATTGTAAACGGATCAATGGTATTCGAATCTATATCTATTTGTCCAATGTTTTTTCCATCTTTAAATAAAGGAATAACAATTTCAGCTTTAACCGTAATACTACATGCGATATAATTGTCCTGAGCTTTTACATCGGGAACTACAAAATTTGCATTCGATTCGGCTACTTGTCCGCAAATCCCTTTTCCGAAAGGAATTACAGTATGATCGGTAGGTAAACCTGCAAATGCTTCTAAATGCAAAGTCTTTTCTTCGTGATTTGCAAAATAAAATCCAACCCAATCATAATAATTGATTGAAGTCTGTAATAATTCACATAGTTCAGTAAGTCTTTGTTTTTCTGAAACTTCAGAATTTTGAACAATTTTTAAAATTGCTGGTTTTAGGCTTTCAAGGTTCATTTTCTTTTTTTTGTAAAAGTATTTTATAGAATGGACATACCAAATTCAAATTCTATATTTTTGTTAGAAATGTTTTTTATTGAAAGCACTTCTTGTTAAATATAAATCTGTTATCCGATTTGTAACTCTATTTATAGGTTCTTATTTGATATTTCTTTTTTTGTATTCGGTGTATTTAAAATATGCTGAAGGGGGAAATTACCATCCCGATTATATTACACATTTAGTTGCAAAGCAGAGTAGTAGTTTGTTAAATAGTATTGGATATGAAGCAGAAGTAGTTCCTCACAGTACATTAACTTCAATGCAACTTTTTATCAATAAACAATATTTAGCCGAAATTGTTGAAGGTTGTAATTCGATAAGTGTAATCATTTTATTTCTTTCATTTGTGATTGCCTTTGCTCAAAATATTAAAAAAACAATACTCTTTTTGTTTTCGGGTGCAGTTTTAGTGTATGCTGTGAATGTAATTCGAATTGCATTTTTAGCAGTTGCATTATATAAATTTCCTGAATACCAAGAAGTGTTGCATAGTGTTGTTTTTCCAGGAATTATTTACGGAATGGTCTTTATTTTATGGCTAATTTGGATTCGAATTATTTCAAATACAGCTACAAGCAATGAATAAATTCAGAAAAATATTAGGTGTATTTATATGCGTCATTTTATTAATATTAATAAGATGGTTTGAAGACCATTTATTCTATGATCCTTTAATTGCATTTTTTAAAACAGACCATACTTCACAATCATTACCCGATTTTGAGGGCTTACTTTTAATAGGGAATATTGCTTTGCGTTTTATATTGAATACACTTTTATCATTAGTAATATTATGGTTGGTTTTTTCTGAAAAAGGAATAATAAAGGTTTCTGTTTTATTGTATTCCTTTTTGTTTTTACTGCTGCTTTTAGTGTTTATGTATTTGTTGTTTTATAATAATTCTGAAAGTTATTTATCACTGTTTTATGTGCGTAGATTTTTAATTCAGCCTTTATTTTTACTCCTGTTATTGCCTGCTTTTTATTTTCAGAAGAAGATGAATTAAGTAAAACTTAAGTTAAATACATTTGGTTTATCTTTTATTGTCAACATATTTTGTAATTTTGAAGCAATGCAAAAAGTTATTTCCATAACGCTTTCCATTTTAATGCTACTTAGTAGTACTGGGATTACCTATGCAAAACATTTTTGTGGTGATTCTGAAGTGCTAGCTGAAATAACTTTAGGGGAGAAGTATCTTACCTGTGGTATGAATATGGAAGCAGATTCTTGTGGTGATGAAAAACAAGAAGATCATA
>JAHRWC010000106.1 GCA_019090365.1 Flavobacteriaceae bacterium | reverse complement strand
ATTGAAATATATACTAAAGTGAAGGCTTTAGTTGAAAGTATGCGTAAAAAACCCAGACCGGTTTTATTAGAGTTTAAAACATTTAGAGTACGTGGGCATGAAGAAGCGAGCGGAACAAAATATGTACCTAAAGAGTTATTGGAGGCATGGGATTTAAAAGATCCTTTAGAAAACTTCGCTGCTTTTTTACGTGCTGAAGGTATTTTATCTGAAGAAAAAGAAGTAGAATTTAAAACTGAAATCATTCACGAAATTAGCGATAATTTAGCGATAGCTTTTGCTGAAGATCCAATTTCTTCAACTGAAAGCAATGAATTAAATGATGTTTATAAAGAATCAGTATATCAGGAAGTTACACATAATGATTCAAAAGAAAACATACGATTAATTGATGCAATTTCAGAAGGATTAAAACAATCTATGCAACGCCATGATAATTTAGTAATCATGGGACAAGATATTGCTGAATACGGAGGTGTTTTTAAAATTACAGATGGTTTTTTAGAAAAATTTGGAAAAGACAGAGTTAGAAATACACCTATATGTGAATCGGCTATTGTTTCTGCAGCTATGGGATTATCTATTAATGGTTTTAAATCGGTGATGGAAATGCAATTTGCAGATTTTGTTACTTCAGGTTTTAATCCGATAATAAATTTATTAGCAAAATCACATTACCGTTGGGGTCAAGAAGCGGATATTGTAGTTCGTATGCCTTGTGGTGCTGGTGTTGGCGCTGGTCCTTTTCATAGTCAGACCAATGAAGCTTGGTTTACACACACTCCTGGGTTAAAAGTTGTATATCCAGCATTTCCTTATGATGCTAAAGGATTATTAGCAACAGCCATTGAAGATCCAAATCCGGTATTGTTCTTTGAACATAAAGCATTGTATAGAAGTATTAGACAAGATGTACCTTCAGATTATTATACGTTGCCTTTAGGAAAAGCAGCATTGCTTAGAGAAGGTGCTAATGTTACTATTATTACATATGGAGCTGGTGTTCATTGGGCAATAGATACATTAAATGAAAACGAAAATGTTGAAGCTGACTTATTAGATTTAAGAACCTTATCTCCTTTAGATACTGAAGCTATTTATACTTCAGTAAAGAAAACAGGAAAAGTAATTATCCTACAAGAAGACTCAATGTTTGGTAGTATGGCTTCAGATATATCTGCAATGATTATGGAAGAATGTTTTGAATATTTGGATGCTCCTGTAAAAAGAGTTGCAAGTATGGAAACTCCTATTCCTTTTGCATCTAACTTAGAAGCACAATATCTTCCGAAGGAAAAATTTAAAACTGCATTGTTAGAGTTAAATGATTACTAGTATTTTATAAGTTATTTATTTTTTTGGCACGCTATTAGTAGTGTAACATATTTTGTATATTTAAAATAATTTAAACCATCTAAACAAAATCAATTATGAAGAAAATTCTCATTCTAATGGTTTTAGCTGCCACTGTTCTTTCGTGTGGAACTCCTAAAACTGTTCTTGAATCAAAAAAAGTTATTAAAGGTAACTGGAACTTAGACAACATTACTTATAGTGAAACAGGGACATTTAATGTAAAATTATTAAATGATACTTCAAAAGAATGCTTTGAAGGAAGTACATGGAAATTCATTTCAAACAATAATGAAGGTTCTTATACCATAAATAATGGGGATTGCCCTACAGGTGAACGTGATTTTATCTTTACAATACAAGAAGTAAATAAAGAAAGTGGATTATTTGATTTTCTTTTAAAACCAACAGATGCTAAACATAAATCAGCTGATGGAAGTGGATTTAGATTGAAATTAGCTAGACTTAGTGAATCTTCAATGCGTTGGGAACAAACCGTAAGATTAGATGGTGAGCCATTTACAATTAGTATGAACTTTTCAAAAATTTCTGAATAATGAAAACATTAATAAAAAACATATCGATTCTTGCTTTTGCAATGCTATTAACTTTTAGTTTTTCTAGCTGTGAGGCAACAAAAAATGCAAATAACAAACAAAAAGGTGCCGTTATAGGTGCTGCAGGTGGAGCTATTCTAGGTGCCATTCTAGGTAATAATATTGGAAAAGGAGGAAATGGAGAAGTGGGAGCTGTAATAGGTGGAGTTGTTGGTGGAGCTGCCGGAGTATTAATTGGATCTAAAATGGACAAACAAGCTCAAGAAATTGAAAATGAGATTCCTGGTGCTGAAGTAGAAAGAGTTGATGATGGTATCGTTATTACCTTCGATGAAAACAGTGGGGTTAATTTTGATACTGGAAAATACAACATCAATGCAACCTCTAGAGATAACTTAGATAAGCTAACAGGTATTCTTCAAGAATATAGTGATACTAATGTTTTGGTTATTGGGCATACTGACAGTGTAGGTTCTGATGAATCAAACATGTTACTTTCAGAGCGAAGAGCAAAAGCAGTAACTAACTATTTTACTTCTACTAAAGGTCTAGGTGCTAACCGATTTACAACAAACTGGTATGGTGAGCAAACTCCAATTGGTGATAATGCAACAACAGAAGGTAGAGCACAAAATAGAAGAGTAAATATAGTGATTGTTCCTAATGAAAAGATGAAGGAAGATGCTAAGAAAGAAGCAGGAAATTAATAAGCTTTAAAATCATATTAATCCCGATTCAAATTAATTACTTTTGAATCGGGATTTTTTATTTATAAATATGTATCACATTTCCATACCAGAAATACCTATTCAAACATTAGCTGTAAAACTCAATAAAGCTGGTGAAAGAAGTGTGTTGCAAGGTCATCCATGGGTTTTTTCAGATAGTATTCAGAAAATAAATAAAGAAGGAAAAACAGGAGATATTGCAGTAATATTTAGTCAGAATAAAAACCAGGTGATTGGAGTAGGTTTATTCGATTTAGATTCTCCAATTCGAATAAAAATGTTGCATCACGGTAGTGGAGCTAAATTAAATTCTGAATTCTTTTCAGAAAAAATTAAAGAAGCTTTTTATAAAAGAACTAAACTTCTACAAACTGAAACCAATAGTTATCGACTTCTTTTTGGTGAAAATGATGAGTTTCCTGGCCTTATTGCCGATGTGTATGCAAATGTTCTAGTTGTTAAATTATATTCTGGGGTTTGGTATCCTTTTTTTAATGATATTCTACCCTTATTAATCGATATATGTGAATGTGATTGTGTAGTCTTACGATTAAGCAGAAAACTACAACAACAAAATTTATATAATATTAAAGATGGCCAAGTAATCTACGGCTCATTAGAAAACGATGTAGTACAGTTTTTTGAACACGGAGTACAATTTTCAGCAAATGTAATAAAAGGTCATAAAACAGGCTATTTTTTGGACCATAGGGCTAATCGTAAACGTGTTGGTGAATTATCAAAAGGAAAAACTGTATTAGATGTGTTTTCATATGCTGGTGGTTTTTCTGTTCATGCTTTAGCCAATAATGCGAAAGAAGTTACAAGTTTAGATATAAGTAAGCATGCTTTAGATATAGCAATAGAAAATGGTAATCTGAATCCTCATACAGGTAAACATAAGATTATAGTTGGTGATGCTTTTAGCGAAATGCGTTCCCTAATTTCAGAAAAGAAAACATTTGGAGTTGTAGTTATTGATCCGCCATCTTTTGCAAAAAGTGCTAAGGAAATTGATGTTGCTAAAAAGAAATATGTCGAACTAGCATTAT
>JAHRWC010000105.1 GCA_019090365.1 Flavobacteriaceae bacterium | reverse complement strand
ATATTGATTATGAATATGTAGATGAAGTAAATACAGATAGTATTGTTGATGTAACTGTCAATGGAATTTTAGAAAACTTAGATCCTCATTCTGTGTATATTCCTGTAGATGAATATGAAGATAATGCAGATGATATGCGAGGAAATTTTGTTGGAATAGGCATCAGTTTTTATGTTTACAAAGACACTATTGCAGTGATAAGAAGTATTGAAGGAGGGCCTGCTGCAAAAGCAGGAATTATTGGAGGTGATAGAATACTGTTTGCCGATGAACATAAAATATTTGGAGAAGAAATTGAAAGAGATAGTATTACTAAATTTTTAAAAGGGAAAATCAACAGTAAAGTTGAATTAAAAGTTGCGCGAAAAGGAGAAGATGAACTTCTTTCATTTAATGTAAAAAGAACCAAAGTTCCTTTAGTAAGTGTAGATGCTTCCTACATGCTAAGTGAAGATCTTGGCTATATTAAGATTAATCGTTTTTCTGAAACTACCTATACAGAATTTAAAAATTCTTTGGATGAATTAATTGAAGGTGGCTCTAAAAAAATAGTACTAGACTTGCGTGATAATCCTGGAGGATATATTTCAACTGCAGAAAAAATTATCGATAATTTTCTTGAAGACGACAAATTGATTCTTGTAACCAAAAATAAAAGTGGCGAAGAAGAAAAAATATACGCTACGAGCAAAGGAGATTTCGAAGATGGAATGGTATACGTTCTTATGAATGAAAACTCTGCCTCTGCTAGTGAAATCGTTGCTGGTGCCCTACAAGACAATGATCGAGGAATGATTATTGGCAGACGATCTTTTGGAAAAGGATTGGTGCAACGAGAGATGTCTTTAGGCGATGGAAGTGCTGTTAGATTGACCATTCAAGGTATTATACTCCAACAGGTCGATCTATTCAACGTCCATATGGAAATGGAAATGACGCCTATTATAAAGACTATGAAAATAGATACTCTAACGGTGAAATGATTAGTGTTGACAGCATTAAAGTTGCAGATTCATTGCGTTTTGTTACACCTAAAGGAAAAGTTGTTTATGGCGGAGGAGGTATTATTCCAGATGTGTTTGTTTCAAAAGATACTAGCATAGAAAATGAAACTTTAGAGTATATTTCTAGAAGCGGATTTATGGGGTATTTTATTTTTGAATATTTAGAAGAAAACAGAGCTCAATTTGATGGGATGACTTCTGAAGATTTTAAAAACAATTACAATGTTTCAAATGAATTAGCGCAAGAATTTATTACTTATTCCCGTTTTAATGATGCAGAAATAAACATTGAAGATTATGCAGATCAGCTAAATAAAATCATCAAAGCAAGTATTGGACAACAATTGTTTGGAAGCAATGTCTTTGAATCAATTTTAAATGAAGGAGATCCAATGATTGTAAAAGTACTTTCTATAGAAAATTTAATTGTTTCTGAAACAGAAGATTAATTCTTGGCTTTTCTTTCAATTGCTTTTGCTGTTTTTAAAATCAACAACAAAACAATAGCACAAGCAGAAGCTACAATTCCTATTAATGCAACTAATGATTCACCTTCAAACAAGTTCTTTGTATCTAAAAAAGTGATATTATAAACAATCAGTCCTAATGCAGCAATGATTAAAAAATATATTAAATATTTCATTGTAGTTAATTAAATAATTCTTGAATGTTTGAAGCAAAAAGTTTAACCGCTATTGCTAATAAAATTACCCCAAATACTTTTCTAATAATCGTAATTCCTGATTTTCCAAGAAATCGTTGAATTCGCGCTGAAGTTTTTAAAACTATATATATAACAGTAACATTGATAAGAATGGCAGCAATTATATTTTCAGTTGCATACTCTGCACGTATAGCTAATAATGAGGTAAGTGTACCTGGCCCTGCTAATAAAGGAAATGCAATAGGAAATATCGCAGCTACTTTTGGCGATGCATCATCTTCCTTAAACAAAGTAATTCCTAAGATCATTTCTAAAGCTAAAAAGAATAGTATAAAAGCACCTGCAACTGCAAATTCATTTACGTTTACTCCAATTAAATTTAAAATTCGCTCCCCTATAAATAGAAAGATGATCATTAATACAGCAGCAATAATAGAAGCTTTTTCAGATTGAATATGCCCTACTTTTTCACGCAATGAAATTATAATTGGAATATTTCCAATAATATCAATCACGGCAAAAAGAACCATTGTTGCAGTAAATATTTCTTTTACATTAAAATCCATGTCACTCAATTAAAGTGCAATATTACTCATTTAAGTATTGAACTCATCATTTATGTATAGTTTTTTGACTTAGTTTTCAATACTAAAAATGGAAAAAAAGGTATATTTGCCGCATGTTTCAATTAGGAAAAACCATAGTTTCTGAAGATATTTTAGAAAAAGAATTTGTTTGCAACTTAGGAGCTTGTAAAGGCGAATGTTGTATTGCTGGAGAAGCAGGAGCGCCTGTAACAAAAGATGAAGTAAAAATTCTTGAAGAAATCTACCCAAAAGTTAAACCCTTTTTACGAAAAGAAGGTATTGAAGCTATTGAAGCACAAGGTACACATGTCACTAGCGATTTAAACGAACTTGAAACTCCATTAGTCAATGGAAAAGAATGTGCTTACGTTACTTTTTCAGAAAATGGAACAGCAGGCTGTGGTATTGAAGATGCATACAATGCTGGTGAAGTAAATTTCAAGAAACCTATTTCTTGTCATTTATATCCTGTTCGAGTGCAAGATTACAGTGAGTTTGCTGCCGTTAATTATCATAAATGGCCAATATGTAATGACGCATGTACTCTAGGTGCAGAGCTAAAAGTGCCTGTTTATAAATTTTTAAAAGAGTCTTTAATTCGCAAGTTTGGTGAGAATTGGTATTTAGGCCTTGAAAAAGTTGCTGAAGAGCACAAAAAGTAATCTTGTATATTTGAAATAATTATTTAATTATTCATGCCAAGATTATTTTTCTTCTTATTATTAATTCCTTTTATAGGGTTTTCTCAAGATTATAATCTTTCAAACTACACACAGCAATTCAATAATTCAACATTTAATCGTCAAACTGTTATTACGATTAATGAAAAATCTATTGTTTTAAAACAAAACGGAAATTACCAAGATGCTATCGATTTAAATAATTGGTTGCTTGAAAAAATTAACACAAAAGATTCCGTTTTTTTAGCAGCTGAAATATTTCATACCAGAAGTAGAATCCAAATTGATTTAGGCGAATACAACAAAGCTATTGCTACTGCAAAATCTTCTCTTAAAAAGTATACATCTTTAAAAGACAAAGAAAATATCGCAGCATTAAACAATATTATAGGAGTTGGATATTATTTTAATTCACAATTAGATAGCACATTACACTATTATAACAAGTCGTTTTTTCAGAAAAAAGAATTAAATGCATCACCATGGAAGCTTGCTATATCAGCATATAATTTAGGTATTGTTTATGAAGATTTAGCCAAATATGATCAAGCAATTGCAACCTACATGGAAGCAGTCGATTTACTATTAATAGACACTTCTGAAACTAATTTTTTATCTGAAGTCTATCTAGCGATAGGGAACACATACAAACATAAAAATGACCTCGTAAAGGCATTAGAGTTTACAACCTTAGCTTTAAATGAAGGGCTCGAAAAATATGGAAATGACAACCCAAATATTAGTTTTGTTTTTGAAAGTTATGCGGGTGTTCAACAAGCATTAGGAAACTATGAAGTTTCAAAAAAATACATTTATGATTTTATAAAAATTCGTGAAAAATACTACGGAAAAAACCATAAATGGACCGCTCAAGGATATAGTGATTTAGCAGAAATATTATCCGTTCAGAAAAAAAACGACAGTGCTTTATGGGCCATTAACAAAGCCATCACAATTGAAAAGGTAGTTAAAAACGAAGCAGATTTTGGAGATATTTATTTTTTAAAATCTCATATTTTAACTGAGTTAAAAGAGTATAACAATGCTCTATCTTCATTAAAATTAAGTAAAGAATTTCACAAAAAAGTGTATGGTGAAATTCATAAAAATAGTGCTGAAGCTTTCCTACAAGAAGCCAAGATATATTCTCTTTTAAACGAAAAAGAATCATTAAAAAGATCGCTTCAATATACATATCAAAGTGCTAATTATTCTCCTCAAGATTTAAAAACAGTCAATGCTCCTTTTGTGGTTTTAGAAGCCTTACAATTGCAGTTTCAATTTGAAGAAGATTCAAGTAAAATAAATTTAATTAATCAACAAATTGACCTCATTAACTATATCAAGAAGTTTTACAGAACACATGATGCAAAGCTGTTTTTTAATTCAACTACTAATGCTATAATTAAGGAAGCAATTACCTTTTGCTACCTTCAATATAAGAAAACCGATGATCTTATTTTTGCCGAGAAAGCTTTCGAATTAATACAATTAAACAGCAATAGTATTTTAGCTGAAGAATTACAAACTATCAACACCTTTTCAGGGAATACTGAAGAAAAAGAAGCTTATAAATCTGTCAAGGATTTACGCCAAAAATGGGCGCAAATTAATCAAGAACTTTTCTATGAAGAATCTTCAGAAAGTCCCAATAAAAAAAATGTAGATAGCTTAATTAAAAAACGTGTTGTTATTTCAAGAATATTAGATGATGCAATACTTTCATTTGAAAATTTAGCCAATAAATCATCTGCGCAATTAAAAATTGTTTCACTTCAAGAGGTTCAAAAAAAATTAAATTCCTCACAACAAGTATTACAATATTTTATAGGTAAAGAATATATTTATGGAATTCAGATTAACAATAATTCATTTTTATTTCAGCAATTATCTAATTCAGAAAAAACAAAAACTAACATTGACATTTTAAGAAGCTCAATAATAAATAGATCTGAAAGTAATGAAGTTGAGCAATTATTATTTAATGCATTAGTTGCACCAATTATTAGTGAAACTAATAAAGAATTAATTATTATTCCTGATAGCTTTATTGGATATATCCCCTTTGAGATTTTAAAAAGCTCAGCTAACAAGTTAATGGTTGAAGAATATAGAATTAATTATAATCCAGCTATTAGTCTGCTTTTACTAAATGAACAAGAACAAAATTACACAACCGATTGGACAGGGTTTGCATGTTCTTATCAAGGTAATCAAGTGTTGCCCAAAGGGATTGAAGAAATTTCAAACATAAGTGAATCCATGTCGGGCACAACGTTTATTAATGAAAAAGCAAATTCAAAAAATCTTTTTAAACAAGCACAACAAAGTAGAATACTTCACCTTGCTTTACATGGAAAAATTAATAAAGAAAATGCATTATACAGCGAGCTTTTATTAAATAATGAAGCCCTTACTGCATCTCAGATTTACAATGAAAAAATAGAATCCGATTTGGTAGTTTTAAGTGCTTGTGAAACTGGTTATGGAACCATTCAAAAAGGAGAAGGCATCATGAGTTTATCTCGTGCTTTTACTTTTGCAGGTGCTTCAAGTACTGTAATGAGTCTTTGGGAAGTGCCAGATTTAGAGACTTCTAAAATCATGCAGTCTTTTTATCAACATTTACAAAATGGGGAGCTTAAAAGTGAAGCGCTACAAAATGCGAAATTAGATTATTTAAAAAATACGAATGACACATTATTAAAACATCCGTTTTATTGGGCAGGTTTTGTGATTACAGGGGATAATAATCCAATTACAAAAAATGAATTTTCTTATGGTTGGTGGATTTTTAGTATTCTAATTGTTTTATGTCTTCTAATATTTTGGGTTTCTTTTAAAAGAAAGAAAACTTAAGATTTCAATCAAGACTACTACTCAAACAAACCAATTTCTTCTAAGGCTGGTATTAAACTTATTTCTTGTGGTATTTCTTCTAGTCCATTAAAGTTAAGGTTAAGGTATTTTAAATTAATTAAATTCTTAATTTCTCTAGGAATTGAAGTTAGTCGATTGGAACTAAGATTGAGATGTCTCAAACTAGTTAACTGCCCAATCTCTGAAGGTAATACAGACAACTCTTTTTCATCTAAATTTAGTTTTATAATACGCCCTTGAGTATTTGTTATTACTCCAGTTAACTTTCCTAAGTCTTCTGAATCTCCTAAATTCCAATCTAAAGTATTGTTTGGGTTCTCTTCTAAAATTGCTTGTAAGATTTGCCTTTGTGAAATTGCTGCTGTTACATCTTGTGATAATAAATTTATCTTAGCAGATGATACTTTAAAAGAAGTTATTTCCTTACTGTTACTTTTTGTTATTGATGCAGAATCATTGTCTTCACAACTAGAAAAAACAAGGATTATTACTAGAAAATAAATGATCTGTTTTATTTGCGCTTTCATAATAAAGTTTAATAAATTATTTACTTCAACGATTGAAGCTTATTTACTAATTAAAAAGGGATAAATTAAAAACAATTATTAAGTAGAAAACAATTAGTTTAATACCTTCTATATTGATTAGAGCGCCTGATTATTAAATTGTTAACATTTAAAGTAGGTTTACTTTAGCTTAGCAAGAAGACTTGTTGCTTTTTCGTGATTATAGCTTTTCGAATTACTAATTTCTTCAAAAATTGAGATTGCCTTTTCTGTTTCTTCATTACTTAAATACGACAAGCCTAAATACCATTTAGCCTTGTCTTTTAACATGCCTTCGGTATTAATGTAGTCTTGTAACAATGAGATTGCATTCTCAGAATCTTGAAGTGCTAAATAAGAATTAGCAAGATAAAATATTGGGTAAGATTCTTTTTCAATAACTTTTAATTCTGAAAAGTTTTGAATTGCTTTTTCGTACTCTTTATTTTCATAAGCTACAAAAGCTTTTGTTTTTAGAGTTTCATCCTGTTCGCCTCTAACGATTGGCTGAATTACATTTCTATAAGGTTCAAAATTTTCTGCAAACAATACTTCATGAGAGGTTTGTTGAAAACTGAAAATATAAGTGATAATTAATATCCCAATAAATGAAGCAGCTATCCACCATATTCGTGGGTTTCTTTTATTTGATTTTTGTTCTTTTTCGAACGTTTTTAATGTTTCCTTAAAAGCAATATTATCTTCATGAGCGGTTACTTTTTGTAAATTTTCATGAAACTTCACCTCTTCTTTAAAAGCAATATCTGCTTCACACAAACGATTAAATTCGTTAGTTTCTTCGGCAGTTAAATTACCTGAAATATATTTTTCTATTAAATCTTGAGGATTCATATACTTACTTTAATAAATTCTTTTAATGTTTTTAGACATCTTGATTTTTGACTTCTTACAACTGCCTCACTTACATATCCTTCCATCTTTGATATCTCTTCATTTGTTAGTCCACGATAGTAAAACATTGTTAACACTTGTTGGCATTTTTTACCTAATTTTTTAAAATTTTGTTGCAATAACTTTTGCTCAAAAGTTAATGGTTCATCTTCATTAATAGATACTTCATCAATTTCTTCAGGATCAGGATGCAATGGTACAAGCTTGCTATTTTTTTTCAGTTCATTAAAAATTAAGTATTTTCCAATTCCAAATAAATAGGTTCTCAAAGAACATTTAACTTCAATAAGTTTCCCTGAAAGTGCATGTTTTCGTAATGCTAAAAAAGCTTCTTGATATATATCTGCTAATTCGTCGTCAGATAATTTATACTTTCGAGCAAAACCAAAAAACACAGAACGATGTTCATTATACATCTTCCTTAACTCAACCTCATTGTTTTCTTTAAAATACTTTATTGGTTGTTCCAACATTCTTAGATTAGCCTTATAATTCACTAATATAAAAAATAAAGTATTTTAATTGACTGGTTTTTAAATTGTTTTCCCATTTCCAAAAGTATTCCTTGTTAAAACTTAAAAAAAATATAGGAATACTTTGGAATGAGATAGGTAGAATTTGGGTTTTGGTTAGTTATTGTTATTTATAATATTTTCTAATTTCTGAAGTCTTTCTTCTAATGAATTCTGTTTTTCTTGAAGTAATTCATTTTCAGATTTCAATTGCTTATTTTCTTTACTAATCTCAATAGTATACAAGAATAACTCTTCAATTTTTTCTAAATTTTTTACAGAAGTTTCAGCTAAATTAATTTTCATCCCGTCCTTTTTAACTTCGGAAAAAGATTTCACACCAGGTAAATGTCCATTGTCTTTTATAAAATTTTCCACCTCTAATAATGAATTGAAATTGTAAGATGGATTAATTTTAGAACTACCTTCAAAATAATTTTCAAACACATAATCAGGATAGGTAGTAGTATCGCTTTCAAAGTCTTCTGCTCTTGCAGTACCATACACACGAAGAGGAAAACCAGAGTTTAAATCAATTTCTACCAATTCAGCAATACTAGATTTAAAAACAAAGCTATCTGAAGAATCTTTATACTGTAAACCAAAACCAGGATGAGCTGAAGAATGAGAGAGTACCATTCTGTCCACATTTGTAGTTCCTCCATCAAACATATAGATCATGGAGCTAGGTGTTCCAATGCTTTGAGCAAAAGTAATACTAGACTGATCGCTATTAAAATGGATATCATCTCCTGCTGTTGCAACATCAAGTTCGGTTCCTGTTCGTGTCCATTTAGAAATTGATGGATCAACCCAACTTACAACACCACTTCCATCGGTTTGCATAATTTGATTAGCGGCTCCATCCA
Organism: Flavobacteriaceae bacterium; assembly: GCA_019090365.1. Taxonomy (GTDB): domain Bacteria; phylum Bacteroidota; class Bacteroidia; order Flavobacteriales; family Flavobacteriaceae; genus Marifrigoribacter. The sequence continues at coordinate 3,453 of JAHRWC010000105.1, read as the reverse complement.
CAGAAGGCAATTCAAATCGTCCAGTTATTGATGTTCCTATTTGAAGTTTTCCGTTAACTCTTAATACATTTCCTAAAGTAGAATTATCTGTACCAAACTCTCCATAAATTAAGGCATTATTTCCATCTGCGCTTGTATTATCTATATAAAGTTTATTACTTGTAGTTTCTTGATACCCTGCTGAATTACCTATCATCACACTCCCTGATTTTGAATGACTTGCTGTATTACGTCCCGCTTGATAACCTATAATCACATTGTTACTCCCCCCTGTATTATTTATATCGGACGCACTTCCAATTGTTACATTACTATTCCCTCCTACATTTCTTTGAGAACTACTTATCCCAATTGCAACATTGTTATTTCCATTACCTCCATTAGAAAAAGCATGATGACCTAAAGCAATATTATTAAATCCAGTAACATTACTTAGTAATACAGACCTTCCTATTGCAATATTTTGGTATCCTATTGTATTATTATACAATGAATAACCTCCAATACCTATATTCCAAGAAGCATGTGTTGTATTTGAGGCACCCTGTCCATTATTTAAACCTGATTCATCTCCTAGAAAAATATTATTTTTTGAATCCTTAACATCCATTCTAAAATGACCGTATTGGTTTTCTTCCATTACAACATATTCGGTACCTGCTAAATCAAAACGAATTTTATCTTCATCAGCACTTTCTTCTACTTGTATTTTGGTATCTCCATCGGCATCCTCCAAATCTTGATTTGGCACATTAGTCCAAATCAATGTCCCACTCCCATTTGTTTGTAAAATTTGGTTATTCGTTCCTCTTGAACTCGGAAAAGTATAACCTGTTGTTGCTGTCCCTATGGTCATCAATCCATTATCTTTAATATTTAAAAGATCAGTATCTGCGGAATTTTTAACTTTTAGAGCTGAAGTTGACGACGTGTTTCCATACCCTTTTATTGTAACTTTATTGGCTTCAGAAAAACCAACCATACTTACACCAATTCCTACTTTATTATCTAGTTCAGCAGAAACTGCTGCAATAGTAAATTCTCCATTTTCGTCTAAATAGAAATCATGATTAAATCCATTAAATGCAGCATTTGCTCTTGTAAATGAAAGTATATCTGTGCCTAAAGAGGATGTGCTTAACAATGAAAAATCTTGTGCTACTCCTAAACGTTCTAGATTTAAACCAGTAACTCCATTGTCTTCAGAAGTAATTTGAAAGTAAGACTGCCCCGTTTTTGAAGCTTGAATTACAGCATTTGTATTACTAATAGTTGTTCTACCTACAGCCATTCTTCCTTGGGTATAAATATCATCTGTAATACTATTAGCCGCACTTGTACTTCCTATTTCATAAAAATCATGATCGCCTAAACTCGAAGCATCCACCCAACTCACATTTCCACTTCCATCGGTTTGCATGATTTGGTTATTGGTTCCTCTAGATGAAGGTAGAATGTAATTATTACCTATTGTGGTTCCTACTGATACTCTTCCTAGAAAATAACCTGCATAGCTATTATTCGCTAATACGGTACTGTAAATTCCATAATTAACTCCAGCCGTAGAACTAGGAATATTATTATATACTCCATATTTACTATAAGTTCCTGTAATAGCTCCATCAAAAACATTATAAACTCCATACATAGTACCATTTGCAACGGGAGCACTAGGGTTATGTCTTGTAAAATTATTGTACATACCGTATTTGGTTGCTATACTTGTACTAAAAAAATTATTTCTTATTCCATATGAAGTCCCATTCGTACCTGATGAATAGGTATTATAAACCGCATATTTTTCATTATTTGAGGTTGCATTAAATGTATTTTCAAGACCATATAAACTTCCATTAGCGCTATTTACCCAATAATTAGAAAACCCTATTTTATTTAAAGTTCCTGTTCCTGATATCTGATTATAAACCCCACTAATAAATATTTGAGCATTAGTGTTTAAATTATTATAAATTCCATACCCTACTCGACCTGTCCCTGAAACATTTCTTAAATCATTATAAAGACCATATTGATTTAGCGTTGAGTTTACAGTTCCTCTTACATCATTATATATTCCGCCGCCGCCTGCATTATTTTCTGAATTTATTTTTAGGGCAAAAGTATTTGTTGTAGTCGATTGCCTATTAATTTCTATTGCAGAATCATTATTATTACTAGCATCTTGAACAGTTAATTTTGCGCCACTAGTATCCCCGCCAATTGAAATATCTCCTGTATGAAAAATATTATCTGTAATAGCGTTTGGAGCTGTTGTGGTTCCCTCTTCATAAAAATCTGCATCTGAACTATTCACACTACTATCCGTTACTTTTAACCAAGAGGTAGAAGTTTGATTCCAATAATAAAATCCGGGTGTGTTTAAACCAACAGTTGCAGTTAAGTATAGCAACATTCCGTTTTGATCAACCCCAGGATCAATGGTTGGAAAAACAGAAACTCTAGGCACTAATAATCCTTCCGTATTTTGAGGATCAGTAGGATCTGTAACAGTAATGTCTAGACTAGCTTTAGGGTCGATATTATTAATACCGACCTGAGCATTTAATTGATTGGAGGCTAAAAAAAGACAACATAAAACGCATAAGTAGGTTAAGTAATGGAAATACTTTTTTAATGGTAATGCAATACGTTTCATATAATGTAATTCTAAATTTTACTTTTAGTAATATTACTTTTATGAATGTTAACATTTTCAACTAAAAAACATCTAACCTTAAAATGATTCTAAATCAATTACAATAAAAAAAGCGTTAACAATGTGTTTTAATTACTGATAATCATTACTTTAGTACCACAACTACTTAATTAAATTTTAATCTTATAGATATGAAAAAATGTATTCTAATCATTCTTGCTTTAGCTTGTATTATTGCTTGCAAAGACAATCCTGTAACCAAAAAAATAAAAGAAACAAAAAAGACCGTAACTAACACTAAAAATGCGGTAAATGAAATGAAGAACATTCAAGAAGACATGACCAAACTTCAAGAAGAAACTCCATTAACTAATGACGAATTAAAAGCTTGGTTACCTGATGAAATAGATGGGATGAAACGCATAAGTTATAAGGCTGGACATATGAGTATGCTGCAATTATCATCTATTGAAGCAACTTATGCTAATGAGGATAAATCTAAAAAAATTAAAATTGAAGTGATCGATGGAGCTGGCCCAACAGGATCTGCGAGTATTACCGGGTTTAAAATGATGTTCTCTCAAGATTTTGAAGAAGAATCTGAGACCAAAATTCATCGTTCTGCAAAACGAGACGGTAAAAAGGTAATTGAAGAATTTAGAAAAAACAGGAACAATAGCAATATTCAATATATGGAAAATGATCGCTTTTTTATTAAAGGACATGGTACAAATATGGATCTAGATGAAACCTGGGATTTAATTAAAAAGTTTAATACCTGTCTCTTATACACATCT
>JAHRWC010000104.1 GCA_019090365.1 Flavobacteriaceae bacterium | reverse complement strand
TAAAAGATGTAAATGGGGAGTTAGAGATTATACCTTCACAAAGTAAAGAATTAAATAAAATTGAAAAAGGCTGGCAATTAATCTATTTAGGGAAACCAATAATTTTAAATTAATTTCGAAGACATAATAACATATGTTAAAGTAAACCGTTAAAGAAAAAAACAAATACCATTGAAAAAAATACTAGCTTCTCTATTTCTTATTTCATTAACATTGATAATGTCATGTTCAGATGATAAATCTAAAACATGTTCAACTTGTAATGCGCCGCAGACAACTTCATTTGAGTTGTGTCAAGAATCCAATGGGAATGCTTCTGTAAATGGTGAAGATACAGGCGTTAGTTATGCTGTTTATTTAGCAGACCTTGAAACTGACGGAACGGTTTGTGGATCTAATTAAGTTCCAATATTATCTGGATTATAACCTAAATATTCCCCTTCCTTTTCAATAAAATGAACTCCATAATCTTCTAATTCTTTTAAAATAGGATCATATATATTCTTACGAATAGGAAGTTGTACTCCATACGTTTTAATCTCTTTGTTTAATATTTTTAGCGAAGCAATTGCAACAGGTAAACCAACAGTTTTTGCCATAGCAGTATAAGTCTGGTCATCACCTTGTATCACCATGCTGCTGTCTATTTGATATTTTTTACCCTCTAATTCATATCCAAATTTATGATACATAACGATCATGTCTTTGTCGTCTTCTTCTAATGTCCATTTTTCCATTAGAATTTGTTGAAGTGCTTGTGCAGGAGTAGCATTTTTAATCCCAATTAATTTTTTTCCATTGAAAATATCAAGTTCTAATAATTTCTCCCATAAAAGATCATCTTGGTCTATTTTTAAATTATGACGAAGTTTTAACTCTACTGTATCAGTTGGAGAATAAGGTAAAAATAGATTTAAGTATTCTCTGTAGGTTAGGTTTTCAGAATTAGGTATTGTATAGCTATCGTCTGTCATTCCTAGTTGTACAAAGAAATTCCATGCTTTACTAAACCCAACTCTACGAATGGTTCCTCTATATAAAGTTAAAATGTCTTTTAGATTATATACCGATCGGTATTTTAAAGAATTTCTATTGGCATATACTTCAAATTTACCATATCCATCAATATGTATAATTTCAGTTCTTCTAAATAAACGATGATAAGGAATGTATTTGTTTCTACCTTCTTGAATAAATTCAGCAGCACCACCTTGTCCAGCTAAAACAACATTTCTAGGGTTCCATGTAAATTTATAATTCCAAAGATTCGTGTCACTTTCAGGAGCAATTAATCCACCTGTAAACGATTCAAACAAAAGCATTTTACCACCTTTATCTCGAATTCGATCAATTACTTGCATAGCACTCATATGATCGATACCTGGATCTAATCCAATTTCATTCATAAAGACTAATTCTTTTGCTTTTGCTTTTGCATTTAGGCTTTGCATCTCTTTACTAATATATGATGCTGTAACAAGATGTTTACCATATTTAAGACAATCTTTAGCAACTTCCATATGGTAACGAGCAGGAAGCATAGAGATTACTAAGTCACTATTTTGTACAGCTTCAACTCTTTGTTTGTCATTGAATACATCTAATAATATGCCTTTTGCATTTGAGTGGCCTTCAGTAAACTTCTGCGCAGAATTTAATGAGATATCACCAATAGTTATAAATAGATTTTCAGATTGAGATTTATCTAATAAATACTTGATTAAACTTGTAGCTGAACGTCCAGCACCTATAATTAATATATTTCTCATTCGTGTTATTTTCGTAAATTTGGAATTTAATTTTAATCTAACGAAAGTACTAAAATGTAAACGTTTCTTATGAAAAACTTTGATAAAAAAATTGTCATTTTTGCTGCGCTTTTAGGAGCTTTAACTATTGCTATTGGAGCATTTGGAGCCCATGGATTAAAAGATTTAGTCGATGCGAATGCGTTAAAATCATTTGAAACAGGAGTGCGTTATCAAATGTATCATGTTATTGTACTTTTAGTCATTGGATTAGCGCCAATTATTTCTGAAAAGATTAAAAAAATAACCTTTGTTTTCTTCATCATAGGAATCTTACTTTTCTCTGGATCCATATATTTACTGTCATTAAATGAAATTCTTTCCTTCAATGCAAAATCTATAGCGTTTTTGACTCCATTAGGAGGGCTTTCCTTTATAATAGGCTGGTTCTATTTGGCTTACGGCGTTTTTAAAATTAAATGATCACATTTCTGTATTATTAAATCGTCTATCTATTATAGATTTATTATTTTTGTAACCCTTAACAATTAATAAAAGTTATGGTCGACAAAAACCAAACTACTAAAATGATTTCGTTGTCAAAATATGGAATCCAGAATGCAACAATTAATTATCAACTTTCTTCGAAAGAACTTCACGACGAAACAATACTAAAAGGACAAGGTAAAGAAGCCAGTACAGGTGCGCTTGCAGTTAACACAGGCGAATTTACTGGTAGATCACCTATGGATCGTTTTATTGTTAAAGATGAAATTACTGAAGATAAAATATGGTGGGGAGATATAAATATTCCTTTTTCAGCAGATAAATTTGATACGCTTTATACAAAAGTAACTCAATATCTTTCAGAAAAAGAATTATATGTTCGAGACAGCTATGTTTGTGCGGATGATAATTATAAATTAAATATTAGAGTTATCAACGAATATCCTTGGTCAAACATGTTTGCTTATAATATGTTTTTACGCCCTACGGAAGAAGAGCTTGAAGGATTTGATCCTGAATGGTTAGTTGTAAATGCTCCTGGATTTATGGCGGTTGCTGATGAAGACGGAACAAGACAACATAATTTCGCAATATTAAATTTTACTAAGAAAATTGCCTTAATAGGTGGAACTGGTTATACTGGTGAAATTAAAAAAGGGATTTTTTCAGCTTTAAATTTCATATTGCCAGTAAATAAAAACACTTTACCAATGCATTGCTCTGCAAATGTTGGTGAAGATGGTGATACAGCTATTTTCTTCGGATTATCAGGAACAGGTAAAACAACCTTATCAGCAGATCCAGATAGAAAACTAATTGGAGATGATGAGCATGGTTGGACTGCTGAAAATACTGTATTTAATTTTGAAGGAGGATGTTATGCTAAAGTAATTGACCTTTCTGAAGATAATGAACCAGATATTTATCATGCAATTAAACCTGGAGCTATTCTTGAAAATGTAATCATGAATGATAAAGGAGAAGTAGATTTTGAAAACACTTCTATTACACAAAATACTCGTGTAAGTTACCCTATTTATCATATTGACAATATTCAAGAGCCTTCAATTGGTAGAAACCCAAAGAATATTTTCTTTTTAACCGCTGATGCTTTTGGAGTATTGCCTCCAATTTCAAAACTAACACCAGGTCAGGCAGCATATCACTTTATTAGTGGTTATACTGCGAAAGTTGCTGGTACAGAAGCTGGAATTGATGAGCCATTACCAAGTTTTTCTGCTTGTTTTGGAGCGCCATTTATGCCATTACATCCTACAAAATATGCAGAGATGCTAAGTAAAAAGATGCAGGATGCTGGAGTTAATGTTTGGTTAATTAATACAGGTTGGACTGGTGGTTCTTATGGAGTTGGAAAACGTATGAAGCTAAAATATACTAGAGCAATGATTACTGCTGCTTTGGAAGGTAAATTAGAAAACGTTGACTTTAAAAAGCATCCAATTTTTGGATTAAATATTCCTCAAACTTGTGCTAATGTTCCTTCGGAAGTATTAAACCCTAAAGATACTTGGGAAGACAAAGATGGATATGATTCAAAAGCAAATGAGTTGTCTGCTTCATTTAAAAAGAACTTCGAGCAATTTGAAGATTATGCAAATGAAGAAATTTTAGCAGGTGCACCTTGCTGAAAATTTAAATATTAAACAATAAAAAAGGCGCTATTTATAGCGCCTTTTTTATTTATATATAAAGAGTAATTATTTTCTTTTATTAACTTCAACAATATACTTTTCTAAAGCCATTGTCATTGAAGGTGTTTCAGGTGTAGGTGCCTTAATATCTATTCTTAATCCTTTCTCGGTAGCAGCCTTTACAGTTGTATTTCCAAATACCGCAATTCGAGTATCATTTTGTTCGAATTCTGGAAAATTTTCAAATAAAGATTTTATTCCACTCGGACTAAAAAACACTAAGATATCATAGTAAACGTTTCTTAAATCTGAAAGGTCACTCACTACTGTTTTATAGAAAGTTGCTTGTTTCCAATCTATTTTTAACTCATTTAATAAGTTAGGTACAGCTGGCTTTAATTTATCTGAAGAAGGAAGTAAAAACTTTTCAGCTTTATATTTTTTAATAAGCGGTGAAAGTTCTGTAAATGTTCTTTTACCCACATAAATTTTTCTTTTTCTATATACTACATATTTTTGCAGATAGTAAGCTACAGCTTCACTTTGGCAAAAATACTTCATTGAATCAGGCACTTTAAAACGTAACTCTTCAGCAATTCTAAAGTAATGATCAACAGCATTTCTACTGGTCAGAATTATTGCAGTATAGTTAGATAAATCTACTTTTTGTGAACGAACATCTTTCCCTGTAACCCCTTCAACATGAATAAAAGGTACAAAGTCAATCTTCACCTTTTGTTTTTCAATTAGATCGAAATAAGGAGAATTCTCTACTTTAGGCTCGGGCTGAGAAACTAATATAGTTTTCACTTTCATAAATCACAAAGTTTAATTACTAGTATAATATCTACACCAGTGTTATATATAGTATAATAAAAGGTGAAATTTCAAGAGCGCAAAGGTACAAAATAAAATAAAAAAAATTGTTTAAAATATTCTTTTTGTACGTTTTGTAACTATTTATCAAAGAAATAATATTTAAAAAGACGATGCAAAGTGCAAATATAATTAGCATCATTTTACTTGGTTCAAGTAAATAAT
>JAHRWC010000103.1 GCA_019090365.1 Flavobacteriaceae bacterium | reverse complement strand
GTCATCATAGATTGTTTGGAATGATAAATTAGCTGAAATGTATTTATTTACTTTCATCACTAAATTCATTGTATAATCTAAATCTACATTTTGTGGATCTTCTAAGTAATTAGAATAAAGATTTAATATGTTTTCCATAGAGATGTTTGCCATTAGGTTTACTTTATAATAAGCACCTATAGAAGCACCAAATTCAAATCGAGTATTATCTCCTTGTTCTACACCAAATGATTCTCCAAATTCTGTAAAGTGATCATCAACAATAATTAATCTTGCAGTTGCAGGAGCAATGTTTACTTTTAAGTTATCACTCTTTTTCCATAGCATACCAGGACCAGTTTGTAAATAGGTTGGAGAGAAACCATGACTTGTTTCAATACCAGTGTCTTTGTCATATCCTACATCCATTTGAGTTTTTGCATTAAAAAACCAAGAGTAATACCAAAATCCTTTAGCTTTTTTTCCTACCAAAGAAGTAAACTCTAAACGGTCATCTGTTTTTTGAACATCTGCATCATCCAACTTATTTAAACCGTAAGACACGATAATTTTATTGTCCCAAGTAATATCTTCTTTTACATAATTAAAATCGTAGTTAATACCTAAAGTACCAGAGATATTATCTTGACCACCAGCAGCCCAATTAGAAAATGAAGATTGATTAAATAAAAGACTTACATTTCCAGCTCTTGTCCATCCTTGTTTTGGACCTTCTTCTTCAGTAGTTTCTTGTGAAAATCCTGTAAATGATAAAGCAAATATTGCTAATAATAATGTAATTTTTTTCATTGTGTTGTTTTTGAAAATTTGTGCAAATATACTATTTCTCTTTACAAATAATTTTTTCTTAAATAAAAGAAGCTAGTATTTGATGAAAAGTTTTATTTTTTCGATTAACGGCTTATTTTTTTTTGAAAAGAGGCACTGAAGAACAAGCCTCACCATACATTATGCTCTTAGCTAAGGGAAGTATTTTTTGTGCTAAAAGAAGGTATGCATTTTCTGGAACTGGTTTATTTGAACACCCTTTAATAATTACAGGCTTGTCTTTTACTTCTTCAAGATTCAATTCTGAAATTATTTCAGCATAAAGAATAGTCTCCAAATCATTTAAAGAACCAACACATGATTTTTTCACAAACGGATTTAAATGCACTGAAACTAATGTGTAAGCCCATGCAGGAATAATAGCATCGCTTGAACATTGTATTGCAACATAACAATCTTGGTATTGTTCCCAATTATGATCTTTAATAAAAGCTCTAAATTCTTTCTCTCGAAGAATTATTCCTTCATATAACCATGGTGAAATATCAAATATTTGTCGCTCACCTTGAGGATAATGATCTTCAAGGTCGATAGTAACTAATTTACTATTGGCAACTCTATTTTTAATTTCACCTTCCATTACAACATTCCAAGTTCTAGTTTAGCTTCTTCGCTCATTAACTCTTGTGTCCAAGGTGGATCAAAAGTAATTTCAACTTCAGCATCAGTTATAGAAGGCATCGATTTTATTTTATTTTCAACTTCTAGAGGTAAACTTTCAGCTACCGGACAATTTGGAGTTGTTAAGGTCATTAATATTTTTACAGCATAGTCCTCATTAACGAACACATCGTAAATAAGTCCTAATTCATATATATCAACTGGAATTTCAGGATCGTAAATAGTTTTGATAACATTCACAATTTTCTCCCCTAATTCGGTGGTGTCCATTTTTATTTCTTCACTCATTTTTTTACTTGTTTAATTGTGTTTGAAATGCAAGTGCATATAATTTTAATTGTTTAATCATAGACACTAACCCATTTGCACGTGTTGGTGATAAATGTTCTTTCAAACCTATTTCATCTATAAAATCTGTATTTGCATTAAGGATTACTTCTGGTTTTTGGTTTGAAAAAACGCGAAGCAAAATTGCAATAATTCCTTTAGTAATAATTGCATCACTATCGGCTGTAAAACTAATGGTGTCATTGTTTAATTCAGCATGAAGCCAAACTTTAGATTGACATCCTTTAATTAATTTATCATCAGATTTTTGTTCTTCAGAAATTAAAGGTAATGATTTTCCTAATTCGATCATGTATTCATAACGTTCCATCCAATCATCGAACATTGAAAACTCATCTATTAATTCCTCTTGTATTTCTTTTATATTCATAATTACAGCTTCTTTTTTTATTGAAGCATCATTTTTGCTTTTTTAACTGCATTTACTAGAACATCAACTTCTTCTTTGGTGTTATAAAATGAAAAGGAAGCTCTTACGGTTCCTGGAATTTTATAAAACTCCATGATTGGCTGAGCGCAATGGTGTCCCGTTCTAACTGCAATTCCTAGTTTGTCAACTATTGTGCCAATATCGTAGGGATGAATTCCTTCAATATTAAAAGAAATAACAGATGTTTTATATTGGGAAGTACCATAAATTTTTAAACCTTCTATTTCTAATAATTGTTGAGTTGCATAAGCAATCAATTCATTTTCATAGTTGGCAATTTCATCAAAACCAATTTCATTTAAGTAATCAATAGCAACCCCAAAAGCGATTCCTCCAGAAATATTTGGAGTACCAGCTTCAAATTTATGAGGCAAGTCTGCATAAGTAGTTTTCTCGAAAGTCACTTCTTTTATCATTTCCCCTCCACCTTGATAAGGTTGAAGTTCATTTAAAAGTTCTTTTTTTCCATATAACATTCCAACTCCTGTTGGACCACACATTTTATGTGCTGAGGTTACGTAATAATCTACATCAATTTTTTGAACATCTACTTTTATATGAGAACAAGCTTGCGCACCATCCACTAATACTGCTGCATTAACTTCATGGGCTTTTTCAATAATAATTTCAATTGGATTAATCGTGCCTAGAGCATTCGAAACATGATTGACAAATACTAGCTTTGTCTTTTCTGAAAGTAATTTTTCATATTCTGAAAGAATTAATTCTCCTTCTGAATTCATTGGTATTACTTTTAATACAGCTCCAGTTCTTTCACATAACATTTGCCAAGGAACTATGTTTGAATGATGTTCCATGGCTGAAACAATTACTTCATCTCCTTTTTGAAGAATTTCAGCATATCCATTTGCAACGATGTTAATACTATGAGTAGTTCCTGAAGTTAAAATAACCTCTTTAGATTCTTTTATATTAAAATGCTTCTGAACTTTTTTTCGAGCAATTTCAAAAACATCAGTAGCTTCTTGAGAGAGCGTATGAACTCCTCTATGAATATTAGCATTATAAGTTGAATAATAATCAACAATGCTATCAATAACTATTTGAGGTTTTTGAGATGTTGCTGCATTATCTAAATACACCAAAGGTTTTCCATTCACCTCGCGGTTGAGAATGGGAAAGTCTTTTCTGATGATATTTATGTCGAACATAGGTAAAAAATTTGCTTTGCAAATGTACATTTTTAAAGAATAACATATCAATCACTTATAAGTTTTTGTAATTAATTAACAGGAAAAACACTATTTCAAAAAGGGTTCATTAACGCTACCATTTTGGGTTGTGAGACTGAGCCTTTCTTCATTGCTCTAAAATACATTTACACCATGATTATTAGAACAATTGACGGATACCGAAAAGTCATACAATAGAGTAGGTGTATTTAAATTTAAAATTATGAAAACTAAATTATTTTTGTTTAACCCTTTAATATGGGTTTGTTTAATTATGGGATTGACAACCCAAGCTCAAAATCCTTTTTGTGAAGATTTTAATCAGTATTCAGTAACAAGTCCAGTTGGTACGTTATGCGACGCTGTTTGTAATCCTAGTTTATTAAATAACTGGGGAGGATTTAACATTCAAGGTATTAATTATACTGATGTAGGAAGTCAAGGTGGAGCAGGAGATTATTTTCTATACTTAGACGATGGTGGTTGTAGCAATGGAGGTACATTTACTTATAATGATACCGATTTTAATGGAAATTGGCTAGCAATGGTACCACAAGAGGAAGGCTGTTTTTGTTTTGACATGAGAGCTTTTCATGTTCAAACAGGAACAATAACAGGATATAATACGTTGCGAATTTATGACGGACCAGATTTATGTAGTTCAACATTAAGTGCAACATTTGTTATATCAACTCCAATTGATGTTGCAGCAGGTTGGCAAAGAGTTTGTGCTCCAATTGCTTTAAGTAGTGGTGGTGTTTTACCAAGTAATTCAGATGGACAATGGGTAGTAAATACTGGAAATGCTGCTGATTGGGATTCATTAGTTATGAATGTTAATTCTATTTCATTTTACGTTGATGTTGATGGAGGTGATGAACGTTGGGGAATTGATAATATTTGTATTAGCGAGGAATGTGACGCAACAATAGGACAAGATGAGCCAACAGATGATGGTGCATATTGTTGTACTGACGAGAAATCTAATAATCTTATAACCAATGGAAACTTTGAATTTGGAGATACAGGATTTACTAGCGCTTACTCACAATCTACTTCTACCTATCCTGGAGAATATGATGTTACAACAAGTGCTGCTGCATTTGGTGCAAATGTAACAGATCAATCATTTTGTGCAGATCCTACAACATATGCTGCTAACGACATGTTTATGGTTGTAAATGGAAAAACACAACAATCGGGAAGTAGTGTTATTTGGGAACAAACTATTCAAGGTCTTGAAGAAGGGAAGGAGTATAAGTTTTGCGCTAACTTCAAAGATATGGAGCAATGTACTTTTAATATTTACCCTAATATTACACTAAGCGTTGGAGGACAAATTGTAAATCAAGTTATTGATACAGATGATACAAATCCTTGTGATTGGGAACGAATTGAAATATGTTTTACAGCACAAGATAGTACAATGAATTTACAAATAGCATTAGATGAAACAGGCAATGGAGATGGTAATGATCTTGCAATTGATGATATTTCACTTCAAGAAAAATTAGACCCTGATTACTTTATAACGATACAGCATCAAGGGAATAATAACGATATAGTAGGTTCATTAAATACAATTTCTAATACAGATGACATTTTATTAAATGAAGCATGTGTTGAAAATGGATACGATGATTATTATTGGTTTGTATATGAAACTTCATTACCAGCAAACCCGCCAGCAAACTGGAATATTACTCCTAATACATTTGCATGGAGCTCGAATGCAAACTGGTTTGCAGAACCTTTAGCAACACCAATAGTTGGGCCATGGGGTTTAACAACTAATTTTCCTGATTATCCGTTTGCTCAAGACACATTTTATGTAATTGGTATGTGGATTCCATCTTGTTGTGAAAGTTGTTATACTGAAAGTTGGGAATATCAAATCACCTATAATAATGGATTTGCACCTCAGAATGATTTCGAGTTAACTGATAAAATGAAAGCAAAGATAAAATCTAAATTCGTTATCGGTAATGGTGAAACAACTAAAATTGGTTCTAATTCTGAATCACAAAATAATCTAATGAAATTATTTCCTAATCCAGCTCAAGATAATTTTAGTGTGAAGCTATTAGAGGATACAATAAAAAGTATTGAAATATTTTCAGTTTCTGGGCAAAAGGTATTTATAGATGCAACTTTAAAAGGCAGCAAAGAAGAATTAGTAAATATTAGTTCATTAACTTCAGGTATGTACTTTGTTAATGTAGTAGGAGAAAATCAAAAAAAGTATACTGCAAAACTAGTTAAAGAATAATTGAGATTATTTAATTAACCATTTAAAGCCTTTCAGAATAATAATTTTGAAGGGCTTTTTTATACATTAAATCCAATACTTACTCCAATTTTTTCAGCAATAATTCTATTGATTCGCCTCTTTAAAGATGGGATCTTAACACTTTCTAACACTGTGTTAGCAAATGCATACATCAACAACGCTTGTGCTTCTTTTTTTGCAATACCTCTTGATCTTAGGTAGAAAAGAGCTTCTTCATCAAATTGTCCAATAGTACAACCATGTGAACATTTTACGTCATCAGCAAATATTTCTAATTGAGGTTTTGCATTTACTGTTGCTTTATCATCAATTAAAATATTGTTGTTTTGTTGGAATGCATTTGTTTTTTGAGCTTCTTTTTCAACGATCACTTTACCATTAAAAACACCTGTGGATTTATCAGAATATAATCCTTTATAATCTTGATGACTTTCACAATTAGGAGCAATATGTTCTACTAACGTATTATGATCGACATGTTGTTTGTCTTTCAGAATTGTAATACCTTTTAATGTAGAATCGCAATGTTCTCCATTTTGAGAAAATTTTAGATTATTTCGCGTTAATTTTCCACCTAATGAAAAGGTATGTAAACAGCAATTACTGTCTTGTTCCTGTGAAATAAATGTGCTATCGATTAAAGATGCAGTTGAATTGTTATTCTGGATTTTATAATAATCGATAAAAGCTCTTTTTTCAACAAAAATTTCTGTAACTGAATTAGTTAACACAGCATTGTCTGTTAAACTTTGATGTCTTTCAATTATTTGTACATGCGCATTTTCTCCAACTATGATTAAATTCCTTGGCTGAGCCATTAAAGCCTCTTCTTTGCCTGTAACAAAATTGATTATTTCAATAGGTTTTTCAACCTCTTTGTTTTTCGGAATATTAATATAAGCACCTTCTTTTGCAAAAGCAGTATTTAACGAAGTTAAACTGTCTTCACCTGCTATTTTATTATAATAAGTTTCAATTGAAGCACTATACTTGTCTTTCTTTAACGCTGATGAAATAAGACAAATGTCCATACTATCATGTGTAGTTTCAGAAAGGAAAGAACTATACACACCATCGATAAATACAACTTTAAAAGTATCTATGTCATGTAAAAAATATTGTTTTACATCTTTAAGTTCTACGGTATTTTCTCCCTTCGGAAAAATACTATAGTTGTCTTTTAAGATAGGTTTCAAAGATGTGTATTTCCAATCCTCTTCTTTTTTGGTTGGAAATCCATTTTCTTCAAAATTCTTTATTGCTTTACTTCTAATGTCATGAATAGGAGATTCGTCTTCTAAATGATCATCGAAAGCAAGAAAGGAGGAAACTAATTTATCTTTTAAACTCATATTTCTTAATTTAATGGTTTGACCCATTAATCTTAGGCATTTATTTCTTCTTTAATCCAATCGTACCCTTTTTCTTCTAGCTCATAAGCAAGTTCTTTTGTGCCAGATTTTACGATTTTACCGTTCATTAATACATGAACAAAATCAGGAACTATATAATCTAAAAGTCTTTGATAATGTGTTATAACTACAACGGCATTATCTTTACTTCTTAATTTATTAACTCCATTTGCTACAATCTTAAGTGCATCAATATCAAGTCCTGAATCTGTTTCATCTAAAATGGCTAGTTTAGGTTCTAACATGGCCATTTGAAAAATTTCATTTCTCTTTTTTTCACCACCAGAAAATCCTTCATTTAAAGAACGAGATAAAAACTTACGATCAATTTCTAATAAATCAGCTTTTTCTTTAATAAACTTAAGCATTTCTGAAGCAGGCATATCTTTCAAACCTTTAGCTTTACGTGTTTCATTAATTGCTGTTTTAATAAAATTTGTAACAGATACTCCAGGTATTTCAACAGGATATTGAAATGACATAAAGACTCCTTTATGAGCTCTTTCTTCTGGGTCAAGTTCAGAGATATCTTCATTATTTAATGTAAGCTCTCCTTTGGATACTTCAAAAGTGTCTTTTCCTGCAATTACAGCAGCCAATGTACTTTTACCAGAACCGTTTGGTCCCATAATAGCATGAACTTCACCAGCCTTAACATCAAGGTTAATTCCTTTTAAAATATCTTTTTCATTAACACTTGCGTGTAAATCTTTAACGTGCAACATAATTATTCTTTCTTAGCTTCTATTTTAATATCGGCTTTTGAAGGGGCATCACTTACTTTTACTATTTCACTAATAGTAAGTATATCGTCCCAACCTTCTTGACCTTCTTCTTTTTTTGAAATCGTTCCTTTTACAATTACTGGAACCATATCGAATGCATCATTTTTAACACTTTCTACTTTTTCTGCTAGTTCTTTAGCTACATCATTTAAAGCAACACCATAAATATAATCTGAGCCTTTAAAAACTGCTGCATTTTCAACAAGAATAAATTCTCCTTGATATATATTTTCAGTAACGACTAATTCTTTTACAGCTGGATCTTTTTCTATTTCTTCTGTTTTTTCTTCAGCGTTTTTACATGAAAATGTAAGAACAATGATGGCAAATAAAAATGTGATTTTTTTCATATAATTTACTTTTTGTCTATCCAACAGAACCTTCAAGACTAATTTCTAATAATTTTTGAGCTTCAACCGCAAATTCCATCGGAAGTTTATTTAATACTTCTTTACTAAAACCATTAACAATTAATGCAATCGCTTTTTCAGTATCAATTCCTCTTTGGTTGCAATAGAATATTTGATCTTCTCCAATTTTACTTGTCGTAGCTTCATGTTCTATTTGAGCCGTTTTATTTTTTGCTTCAATATATGGGAACGTGTGAGCACCACATTCATTACCCATTAATAACGAGTCACATTGAGAAAAATTACGAGCATTTTTAGCACGAGCATTTATCTGAACCAATCCTCGGTAACTGTTTTGTGATTTTCCAGCTGAAATCCCTTTAGATATAATGGTGCTTTTTGTATTTTTCCCTAAATGAATCATTTTGGTTCCCGTATCAGCTTGCTGAAAATTATTAGTCACAGCAATTGAATAAAATTCTCCAATTGAATTATCGCCTTTTAAGATACAGCTAGGATATTTCCAAGTAACGGCAGAACCAGTTTCAACTTGTGTCCAAGATATTTTTGCGTTCTTTTCGCAAATACCTCTTTTTGTCACAAAATTAAAAACTCCACCTTTACCTTCTTTATTTCCTGGATACCAATTTTGAACAGTAGAATATTTTATCTCTGCGTCATCTAGAGCAATAAGCTCAACAACGGCAGCATGTAATTGATTTTCATCTCTCGAAGGAGCAGTACAACCTTCTAGGTAACTTACATAACTTCCTTTATCAGCAATTACAAGTGTACGTTCAAACTGTCCTGTTCCTGCTTGATTAATTCTGAAATAAGTTGATAGTTCCATTGGACAACGAACTCCTTTAGGAATGTAACAAAAAGATCCGTCACTAAATACAGCGCTATTTAATGCTGCATAAAAATTATCACGTTGAGGTACTACAGAACCAATGTATTTTTTTACTAACTCTGGATGTTCTTTAATAGCTTCTGAAATAGAACAAAAAATAATTCCTTTTTCTGATAATGTTTTTTTGAATGTTGTTGCCACTGAAACAGAGTCCATTACAATATCAACAGCTACATTTGCTAATTTTTTTTGTTCATCTATAGAGATACCTAATCGTTTGAAAGTATCTAATAATTCAGGGTCAACTTCATCTAAACTATCATATTTAGGTTTGGTTGAAGGAGCAGAGTAGTAAGAGATAGCTTGAAAATCTGGTTTTTCATAATGAACATTCGCCCATTCAGGTTCAACCATTTCTTTCCAATAACGAAAAGATTCTAATCTCCATTCTGTCATCCAACTTGGCTCTTCTTTCTTTTTAGAAATTGCTTTTACAATATCTTCGTTTAAACCAATAGGAAATGTTTCAGATTCAATATCTGTATAGAAACCATATTCATATTCTTTGGTTTCAAGGTCTTTCTTTAAATCGTCTTCTGTGAATTTTTTCATTGCATTATTTAATTATAAAGAAAAACTTTCTCCACACCCGCAAGTTCTATTTGCGTTTGGGTTATTAAATACAAATCCTTTACCATTAAGACCGCCACTAAATTCAAGGGTAGTGCCTATAAGGTATAAGAAGCTTTTTTTGTCGACGATTATTTTTACAAGATTATCTTCAAAAAGCTTATCATTTTCTTTCATTGCATCATCGAAATCTAATTCATACGATAAACCTGAACAACCACCACTTTTAACTCCAACGCGAACATAATCTGTTTCAGCATTAAAGCCACCTTCAGTCATGAGTTGTGCTATTTTTGATTTAGCGGTATTACTTACTTTAATCATTTATATAGATTTATTCTAAATAGATTGCAAATATATGGTAAAATAATTTTTTAACCATAACCGATTAAGATTTAAAACTTATGGTATAATAAGGAATAGCAATCATTTTAAACCAAACTAGCTATCTAGTTAATTCGGATCTTGGTAGTCGGGATTATTTATAAAACTTTCATCAGATAATGAAAGTAAGAAAGCTTTAAGGTCTGCTTTATCATTATCAGTTAAGTGGACTCCACCATTAGCAACAGTTTTCATTAAAGGGTCTATTGTAGGGGAATCGTTTAATCCTTCACTATAATGATTAATTACATCATCGATTGTTTCGAACCTGCCATCATGCATGTATGGAGCAGAATATGCTAAATTCCTTAAGGAAGGAGATTTAAATTTACCATTATCATTAGGATCTCCGGTAACTTCTCCAAGACCTATATCTGTTATTATAGAATCTAAACCATTGTTATGAAAATCATTGTCTGTCCAAAGTGGACTGTTTGGGTTTCCGTGGCAATGAAAACAATCACCTCTTTCTTCATCCATAAAAATAGCTAAGCCATTTTCTTCGGAAGGAGTTAACGTTCCTGTTCCAATTGAAAATTTATCGAATCTTGAATTCGCTGAAACTAAAGTACGTTCAAATTGAGAGATAGCTTTTGCAACTAAAGTTGAATCTATTGTTGAGGTTCCAAATGCTTCTTGAAATAATCCAGGATATTGTGCATTAGCTTGTAAACTTGCAACAGCATTAGGCCAAGTATTATTCATTTCAATAGGATTTACAACAGGTCCAAAAGCTTGATCTTCTAAGCTTATTGCTCTTCCATCCCAAAAGAATTTTTCATCTAAATTCCAAGCTACATTAAATAATGGCATAGCATTTCTTGTTCCAATTGAACCATCAATACCGATGCTAAATTGCCTTGGATCTGTAAAACTATTTTCAGCTAAATGACAATCTGCACATGCTTGTGTTCCATCTCCAGATAAGATTGGGTCGTAAAATAATTTTCTTCCTAATGCAATTCCTTCAACTGATAGTCTATTGTCAGCTGGAATAAGAGGAGGTAATAATAAGTCTAAAATTTGAGGAATTTCAAGCGTATATCCAGTTGGGAAATAGCAAGATCCATCACTTTCAGTAGCATTAGGGTTATAATTTACTGCATTACTATCTGTGCATCCTAAAATCGCTTGTGGTCCAGAATCATCTGAACTTGAACATGAAAAAAGGAAAAAGTTTAAAGACAGTAATGCAATAAAATATAATTTCATATTATGGTATTAAAATAGTGTCTGCGCTGTAAACAGTTGCTGCATTTTCTTGCATTAACTTTTGAGCAGTATAATTAGGCATTAATGGTGTGTCATATACTTCTAAATCCCAAGTGTTAGGGTTTTTAAACCATTCTGAAATATTCATTTGTATATCAACAACACTAGTTGCACTTATATTGATTGTATTTTGTAAAGTTATATTTACAAAATTTTGTTCAAAAACATCTGTACTAACTCTTGCTGTACCATTATGAAAGTTAAATGGCATTGGCGTTACAGTATTAACATTGTACATTCCATCAAATTGTAGAAAATGGTATCCTCCACCTAACATAGTAGGCCAATTCCATCCAGCAGTATTTAGATCGTTATATTCTGCATCAATGTTATCAGCTTCATTAAAACCATGAACAAAAGAAACTGTGTAAGCTCCTTCAGGAATTTGCATTCCTGTATCATAAGTTAATGAAGTAGAATCAGATAAATCAATTAAATTATAATCGCTTGCATTATATACTGTTCCATCTGAATGTGTTAATGTAATATTTGAAACTAAATAACGTAAACGAGCAATTTTTAATTCATGACCCATTTCGTTTGTGTACACAGTATTATCTATGTCGCTACTTCTAACATTCGTTCCATCCCAATTTTGAGTGAAATTAAGAACCAAATCTACATTTACCGGTGTAGAATCATCATCGCTATTACAACTAATGAATGCGAATGAAATTGCTAATAAGAATACAATTTTTTTCATTTTTTCTTTTTCTTTTTTTTTACGTTTATTATTTAATTTTTACTATAAGTAAATCTTTACTTCCTAAATTTTGAGTAAGATCTCCATCAGTACTTTCGGTACTACCTACAATAATTAATTCTTTGTTGGTTGTTTCGATACCATGATTAGCAAAGTCTAAGTTAGTGCCTCCAATAATTTTTTCATATTGAATTGTTCCAAAATCATCAATTACTAATATCCATACATCATTAAGTCCTTGATGATTTGTAACATCACCATCTGAACTACGAGTATGACCAGAAAGAACATAATTACCATTTGCTAGTTTGTTAATGTTTAATGCTGTGTCGAATTGTGTTCCTCCATAGGTTTTTTCCCATATTAAGTCACCATTAGCAGCACTAAATTTAACCACCCAAGTATCTGCATTTCCTATAAGATTAGAAACGTCAACATTATTACTTCTAGTATTTCCAGCAAAAAGATAATTTCCATCATCAGCTTGAACTATTGAAAATCCATTATCAATTTCAGAACCTCCAAATGATTTCTCCCAAACTCTATCTCCAGAATTGCTAATTTTCAGTGCCCAAAAATCATAACTTCCTCTAGGATCAGAAATATCAAAATCTAAGCTTTCAGCAGCTCCAACCATTAAAAAGCCATTATCATCTGTTTGGATAACATCATAACTTCTATCGTTATTAGTTCCACCAAAGTAACGTCTCCAAAGTTTATTTCCATTGCCATCCGTTTTGATTGCCCAATATTCTCCTAAACCGTGTAAACTATTTCTAGTTCCGGATTCATCATTTTCAATAATATCATCACCTTGACCGCCACTATTTGCAAGATCTAAATAGCCTGTCATAAAATAACCACCATCGTTTGTTTGAATTACTTTATAGCTTTTATCATCTCCTGCGAAACCAAAGGTTTTATCCCATTGTTTATTTCCTTCGCTATCAATTTTCAGCAACCAATAATCCCAAAAACCTCCATTACCAGAAACATCACCGTCATCGCTTTTACTGTATCCTGATATAGCAAATCCTCCATCATTAGTTTTGATTAAGCTTGTGGCTTTTTCATCATTAGTTCCTCCATAATTTTTACTCCAAATTTTTTCACCTGTAGTAGAAATCTTTAACACCCAGAAATCATAATCGGAAGCAGAACGATTCGATAAATCACCATCGATACTATTAGTAAAACCTAAAATAACATAATTACCATCATTGGCTTGAACAACTGAAATAGCATCATCTTCAGCGCTACCACCAAATGTTTTAATCCAGTCAACTTCTCCTACAAACATAGGTTCTGATGTGCCACCAGAATTGTCATCACTTCCACAGGAAGCAAATAAAAAAATTAATAAAAGAAAAATAGGGAATTTGTAGGTAGTCTTCATGGTATTCGGGATTCAAGTTCTATACAAAAATAAGCGTGAATTGATTAAAATCCACGCTTATTTGTTATTATTTTACAATTAATCTTTTTGTAGTAGAAGAATTTATTTTTATTAAATAGATTCCAGACTTAAGATTAGAAATGTCAATATTTTTTGAAGTTGTTTCAGAAAATTCTTGATTAAGAATACGTTGTCCTAAAATATTAAATGCTTCAACTTTAAATATTGGTGCTTCTTTTGAATTGATAGTAACACTAGAAGAAGCTGGATTTGGAGCTAAAGAAAAAATTCCTTTATCGTTTTCATTTATTCCTAAATTAGATTCTTTTACTAAGTGAAAACCTTCATCTCCACTAATTACGATATAACCACTAGCAAAGAAAGGATACACATTCCAAACACCACCAAAGTTAGCACTATCTGTCCCAGGTACAGTGTCAAAATATCCTATTTCAGTCATGTTACCATTAGCTATATCACTAAGGTCTAAAACACGCATTCCTGCATGGTAATTCGCTAAATAGTATTTATCACCAACAACATATCCATTGTGGTCAATTGCAGGAGTTGGTCCTGAATATTCAAAATGGAATAGAGGGTTATCTAAATCTTCAAAATCAAAAACTATAGTTCTTGTATTAAATCCAAAATCTAGTTCATCAACTTCATCACCAACAATAAAAAAACGTTGATCTTCAGTAAACCATCCTTGATGTGTATATCCAACATTTGAATAACTGATTGTTGAAATTCCAACAGGGTTATTTTTGTCTGTAATATCTACGATAACCACTTCATTTTCGTTACTTCCAATTAAAATTTCACGTCCAGTATAATCTGAATCTGGTCCGTTATATAATATAACTTGAGCATCATGACTATAATCATCCATTTCATATCCACCTTCTTCAACTGGATTTAAAGGATCTTGTATATTAATAAAATGAGGTCCTCCATTATAGAAGTTTGTTCCAACAGGATAAGCATAACCAGTTTCTTCATTAATTACAATATTATGAGCACTTCCAAAACCATCAAAATGAGCATCTTCTGAAAATGTCACAGGTGGGTTTGTTACGCTTCTTAATCTTGTTAAGTCAAAAACTTGCATTCCATGTCCTCCAGCTTCACTTACGATAAACGCATGATTACTGTATACTTTAACATCTCTCCAAATTGTAGATGAAGTATGTGTAGGTAATTTTCCAAGATTAACTGGGTTTAATGGATCAGATATGTCGAAAAACACAGTTCCATTAGTTAGCGCTATGATAGCATATTCAGTTCCATCATCTGGATCTGTCCATCCCCATGAGTCATTAGCAGCATTTGCATTCATTTGTCCAGGTGTAAATCTTGCGTATAAATCGTAATTATTACAAGGAAAACCTCCAGCCATACCTCCTGAACAAGGAGTTTGGGCAACAGAGAAAAAAGTAGCAAATAAAGCTAATAAAGGTAAAATTTTCTTTTTCATTTTTATATTTATTAAGTGTGTAGTTTTAATTTTTAATAGTTGGTCGGAAAAATAACTGTCTCTTATACACATCTGACGCTGCCGACGAAGCTAGA
>JAHRWC010000102.1 GCA_019090365.1 Flavobacteriaceae bacterium | reverse complement strand
TCAGATGTGTATAAGAGACAGGTATCAATACTATCTGCATAATCCCATAATTGAGGATTTTGAGTTTTTCCGAAGTCAATTTCATTCTCTATTCCAATTTCTGAAACAATGCATTGAATGTTATCTTCATTTGCGGTTAATTTTTCTTTCAGAAGTTTAGTGTTCGAATAGGTTTCATAAAACACTACAGAAATAGGAGAGGAGAACTGTTCATCTTCTTTTAGCAACATATATTCATTATCTAATAACTTGATAATACTCATTAAATACACAGCTTTATTATAATCGTAATTGTTCATGTACTTTGTTTCATTAATGATGTCTTTCCAATGAAACATGGCGTTAAAAAAAGAATCGTAATTATAATTCTCAGGAAAGTAAATTTTTGAAACATTTCTGCATCCTAAACCATAATATCTAAAGATATCATTTGATAAAGCTTTTAATTGATCTGGAGTTTCATTTCCGGTAATAATAGCAACAGAGTTTCTATTTTTTCTAATGATATTTGGATATTTCCCAAAATAATAATCAAAATAACGTGCAGTATTGTTGCTTCCAGTAGCAATTACAGCATCAAAATTTTCAAGTTTTTCTGTAGTAAATTCAATTTTATTTTTAAAATTTGGTTCTACGGAAATTAAATATTGAGCAAGAATTGGAAGCAATATTTTATCATTTGAAGAAAGTTTGGTAAGCACATTATTTCCAGTAATTAATACAGAAATAAAGTCATGAAACCCAACCAATGGGATGTTCCCAGCCATTATAATTGCTACTGTTTTTGCAGGTTTATTGTTAAATTTATATTGAGCAGTCCAAGCTTTTAAATTTTCTTCAGTTAATGCTTCTGACCAGCTTTGAAAGGCAAATTGAATATTGTTTTCAGTGAACCAACCATTATGTGATTTGGCTAGTTGTATCGTTTCTTTCATCTCTTCAAAAAACTGATTATTGAAAGGAATGTTAGAATCTAATACATATTCTTCCGAAGAAAATTGAGATAAAAATTTACCTAAAGTTATAAAAGCCTGAATTCGTTGGTCTAAACCCATTTTGTGTTATTTATTGTTCTGCAAAAATATTCATTCCTATTCAAATAGAATAATTCGAGCGAAAACATTATTTTTGTCGCTATCAAGAAAAAGAATATCCGATGGCAATTATAATAACAGATGAATGTATAAATTGTGGTGCTTGTGAGCCAGAATGTCCTAATACAGCAATATACGAAGGTGCTGATGATTGGAGATATGAAGATGGAACCGATTTAAAAGGAGCGCTTGTATTACCTAATGGTAAAGAAGTCAATGCAGAAGAAACACAAGAACCGATTAGTGATGAATTATATTACATCGTACCAGATAAATGTACTGAATGTAAAGGGTTTCATGATGAACCTCAATGTGCAGCTGTTTGTCCAGTTGATTGTTGTATTCCTGATGATGACCATGTAGAGACTGATGAAGAACTGCTTGGAAAACAGTCTTTTATGCATAATGAGTAGATGGAAAAATTAAGAAGGACTTGAATAAAATCCTTCTTAATTATAATTTATTTATCCCCAAAGTCCCGTTTTAATAACAATTGTAGGTGCCGAATTACTTTTTGTAACTTTTGGATTCTTGCATATTGAATTTTCTAAAGGTTGTATTGAACCTCCAGAGATTTTATCTAATGCTAGGTTAGAGGAACGTAATGATCCATTAACCCATCCTTGCATATCTGAAAATGCTTCGTTACAAGTATAGAACCCAGGTAATGGATTTGATAAATACTCGATAACTTCTTGATCATTTACGCTTAAATTCCACTGATGATAAGCATGCTCAAAATCATCCTGACCATCCCACAAACGATAACTTGTTAACACGGGTTCTGGTATATTAGTTACTCCAAATAATTTCCCCATTTGCTTTCTCGCTTCAGCAACTACTGCTTGTGAAGCCGGAAATATAGTTTGAGATTCTTTTTTATTATATAAGATTTGAAGTGGTGACGTAAATTTTTTACCTACATTCTGTAGCCCTTTCCAGAAGTTAGTATTGTTAAAATCACAATAAAGAGTAAGTGCAGCTGGTTCTTCGCCTGAAATAATAGAAACTGTCCCTTCTCTATGGTCTACGTCTAAATCATTTATTGAATAAAACGGATAAATTGAGTTGATTGGCATGTCTGTGAAGTTAGGGCCGAATTCAATTTTTGGTCTACCAGTAGAATCGTTATTCCACCAAGCTTGTTTAAAGTAAAAGTTAATTTTCATTAAGTTCATCCCTAAAGAAGCATTGATGTTTTTCCAGAGCTTTTGAGGATCATACGAACCTTTAATTTCATTTAATGCAGGAGATTTAATAAATAAGGACTTCATACCTGTAGATGCTATTGCAGAAATAATTTGTTTGGCATGAACATTTTTCACTTCACCTCCTTTAATATGAGTTGTTGAGTTTTGTCCTTTTGGAGCTTCAGTAAGTTGCAAATTAAAATTGTTTTCTTCTCCAGTAATACTATTTAAGTTTGTACTTAAAAAGATATCTACTTTTCCTTCTAATTCTTTTTTAACTGCGTCTGGCAATGTGCTAAACCCTAGTTTAAATGTATAATAGGTTGGATCTACTGGGAAATCGGCAAGTATTTGCCATGCATCACCTGCATTTGGTAAGCCCTTAAAAGGTCCAGTAAAACCAATTGTATTAGAAAGCATTTCTACACATTCTTCAGAATAACCCATATCTAATAACAAGCCCCACATTTGCCATTTATAAAGTAATGTTCCATTCCATTCTAAGGTCAATCTAAATTTTTGCCAAAATTCTGGTGTTTGATCTTCATCCAATAATAAATCGTTTGCTTCTAAAATTCTATGATATGCATTGGTTACAATTTGTGCTGGACTTAGCCCAATTTCTCTAGGGTCAAGATCATATAATTGACTCCAAATCATGTTGTTTCCAGCTTTTGCTTCAGCAACAGAAAAACTATGCCCTCGAATACAATATCTATTTGTATCTCCCGTACTAGACATTGGAAAGGGCACAATTTCCTCACAAAGATTTAATCTCTGATTTAAAGTCATTAATTCTGTCATACTATAATTAAAGCGCATACCACCTTGTTCTTCTTTAATAGTATCTATTTCAACTGATTTAAAAAATGAAGGATCACTATCACTTGTTTGAAGGTCTTTGTTATGTTTAATAGGAATTAAATCGGATTGAAGTCTTCCGCCAGTTCGGTTCAAGCGTTCATATATTGCAATTTTTTCACCAGAATAATCATCACTAGTTATTAATCTGTAAGCACAATATAATCCTGAAATTCCTGCACCTATGATAGCAATATCTATAGCGCTTTCATTATTGATGTTTTTAAAATTTAAAGTAGACATATGTATGTTTTTTAGTTATAGTAAATGCTAGAGACTCAAAATTATATTTTTGAAGCATGTAATGAAATACGCATTTATACG
>JAHRWC010000101.1 GCA_019090365.1 Flavobacteriaceae bacterium | reverse complement strand
GCTAAAATGATGTTTTTTCGAAGGTTTATAGTACTCTAAGCCACGATCTTCAATTCTAAATACTTCATCTAATTGAATTAAAAACTCTTCTTTACTTAAGCCATTTAAGTCTTTAACTAATCTATTAAATTCATAAATTTTAAGATCACTTTCTGGAATTAAATAACTCATAAAATAATTATAAAGCTCTTTTCCAGTATGCTCTTTATTTTCCTCCTTTAAATCTTTGGCTAATAAATATGAAGAAGCAGAACGATGATGGCCATCTGCAATATAAAGGGTTTCCATTGATTTGAAAATTTCATTGATTTTTTGAACTAATACTTCATCATTAAGATTCCAAATATAGTGTGTGTCTCTATAGGTTGTAGTAAATTCGTATTCAGCTCTTTCTACCATCACCTGATTAATAATATCTTTTAATTCATCATTGTCAGGGTAGGTAAGTAGTACTGGTTCAGCATTAAAACCAACGGTTTTCAGATATTCTTTAAAAATATTCTCTCGATACTCAATGGTATTTTCATGTTTCTTTATAACATCATTTTCATAATCCCAAGCACTAGCACCTGCTATAATTCCTGAAAACACATTGCCCTCTCTATTTACAATTTTATAAATATAGAAGCTAGGTTTTTCATCTTGCATAAAAATACCATCTTCTTTAAATTCAAGGTATCTATTTCGAACAAGCTTATAACGACGTTCACCAGACAATTTCTTGTGGTATTTATAACCAGGGTTTAATACGTGTAGAAAAGAATACGGATTTACACGCATACGTGAATTACGTTCCTTTTTAGAATAATCATCATACGAACGTGCTGCAATAAGGCTCACCTTATCACGGGTAGGTCGAACAGCTTTAAAAGGAATGATATTAGCCATAACTTATGAAAACATCTTAGCTACATTTTCGGCTCTTCTGCCTTCGCTATAATCGTAAAATCCTTCTCCGCTTTTAATTCCTAATTTTCCAGCCATTACCATATTCACTAATAAAGGGCATGGTGCATATTTAGGGTTTTTAAATCCGTCATTCATCACTCTTAAAATTGAAAGGCAAACGTCAAGACCAATAAAATCAGCTAATTGAAGAGGTCCCATAGGGTGTGCCATTCCAAGTTTCATAACAGTATCTATTTCTTTAACTCCAGCGACACCATTGTATAAAGTTTCGATAGCCTCATTAATCATAGGCATTAAAATACGGTTCGCTACAAAACCAGGATAATCGTTTACTTCAACAGGAACTTTATTTAATTTTTCTGAAAGTTCTTTTACAGTAGAATATGTTTCAGAACTTGTATTGTATCCTTTAATAATTTCAACAAGCTTCATGATAGGTACAGGATTCATGAAATGCATTCCTATTACCATTTCTGGTCTTGAAGTTACTGCTGCAATTTGAGTAATTGAAATAGAAGAAGTGTTACTAGCAAGAATTGTATCATCTGGACAAAACTTCTCTAATTCTCTAAAAATATTAAGTTTAAGGTCTAAATTTTCAGTAGCAGCTTCAACAACAAGGCTAGCATATTCAACACCTTCTTCAAGGTTAGTATACGTTGTGATATTGTTTAATGTTCTTGCTTTGTCTTCTTCAGAAATTTTTTCTTTCGCAACCATTCGATCCAAATTCTTGGTGATGGTAGCCATTCCTTTGTCTAAAGAATTCTGTGAAATATCAATTAATTGAACTTTATAATCAAATTGAGCGAAGGTGTGAGCAATTCCATTACCCATTGTACCAGCTCCTATTACTGCAATATTTTTCATAAAATGTATATTCTTTACTTAAATTACTTTAAAATTTTCTATTACCTGCATAGCAATACGCAAGGCTTCCGTTCCTTGACTTAATGAAACAATTGGAGTTGTATTATTATTTATAGCATCTGCAAATGTTTCTAATTCATCTAAAATTGCATTGTTTGGATCTACAGTTGGATTGTCAAAATAGATTTGTTTTTTAATTCCTTCTGCGTTGGTTAAAATCATTGCGAAATCATCTGGATTTTCAGGAGCATCTTTCATTTTTACTACTTCACATTTCTTATCTAAGAAATCTACAGAAATATAAGCGTCTTTCTGAAAAAATCGTGCTTTACGCATATTCTTCATTGAAATTCTACTTGCCGTAAGGTTGGCAACACAACCATTTTCAAATTCAATTCGAGCATTCGCAATATCTGGTGTTTCACTAATAACTGAAACTCCACTTGCAGTAACCTTTTTTACATTTGATTTAACCACACTTAAAATTGCATCTATGTCATGAATCATTAAATCTAGAACTACGGAAACATCGGTTCCTCTAGGGTTAAATTCAGCTAAACGATGTGCTTCAATAAACATAGGATTACTAATCTGATGATTCACTGCTGTAAATGCAGGATTGAAACGTTCAACTTGCCCAACTTGCCCACGAACTTTATATTTTTTAGCTAATTCTCTAATTATTTCAGCTTCTTCGACTGTATGAGTAATTGGCTTTTCAATAAACAAATGTTTCCCAGCTTCAATTACTTTTTTTGCACAATCAAAATGATACATTGTAGGAGTTACAACATCAACTACATCGCAAGCATTAATTAAAGCTTCCATGCTTGGAAAACTTTTATAACCAAATTCTTCAGTGATCTTTTGTGAAGCTTCTGAACTAGCATCATAAAAACCTACTAATTCATATTTTGTAGATTGATTAAGTAGTTTTAAATGAATTTTTCCAAGGTGACCAGCACCTAAAACACCTGCTTTTAACATTGAGTTTAAATTTTCACAAAGATACTAGTAATTATAATAAAATCACAAAGGAAGATGTGTGTTTCACTTGGATTCCCCATTTTTCTTTTCGTAATTTGTGATTCTAAAAATTAAAGCTTTTGAAAGATACATTTACCCATCAAGGAATGCGAAAAAAATTAGTAGAAACTCTTAAAGGTAAGGGTATTATTGATGTACGTGTTTTAGAAGCGATTAATAAAATTCCGAGGCACTTATTTATGGATTCAGGTTTTATAGATCATGCTTATGTTGATAAAGCTTTTCCTATTGGTGCGGATCAAACGATTTCTCAACCCTATACTGTAGCGAGACAAACTGAATTATTAGAAGTTAAATCTGGTGAAAAAGTCCTGGAAATTGGGACTGGAAGTGGATATCAAACGGCTGTTTTATTGGAGTTAGGACTTGATGTTTATTCTATTGAACGTCAAAATGAATTGTTTAAAAAAACAAAGCTCTTTTTACCAAAATTAGGCTATCGACCTAAAAAGTTAATTTTTGGAGATGGATATATTGGCTTAGAAGAGAAAGCTCCCTTTAAAGGTATTATAGTAACTGCAGGAGCACCTTATGTTCCAAAACCTTTATTAGCGCAACTAGTAATAGGAGGTAAGCTGGTAATTCCAGTTGGGGATGATATTCAAATAATGAATGTATTTACTAGAACTTCAGCTACAGAGTTTAATAAAGAAGAGTTTGGTGAATTTCGATTTGTACCTCTGTTAGAGGATAAGAATTAACTTTTTTATTTGTAACTTGTTATAAATAAAAAAATATGAAACATTTTTATATATTTTTTCTCTTCATATTTATTTCGAATGCTAATTTAATTTCACAGAATGTTGATTTTAATGAATATCACATTGAAATAATCGATTCATTAATTAATAAGCAACTCGATTATCAAAAGCAACATAGAGAATTAAACACATTAGTTTTTTTAAAAGATTCTATATATAGTTATTATTATGATGATGTAGGTGAGGAATG
>JAHRWC010000100.1 GCA_019090365.1 Flavobacteriaceae bacterium | reverse complement strand
TTTTAGGAAATGGATTTTTTAAACCGAATATGACCTCAATCATTTCAAAAATGTATGAAGGTCATGATGAAAAGAAAGATGGAGCATATAACATTTTTTATATGGGTGTAAATGCTGGTGCTTTTCTTGGAATCATGCTCTGTGGATGGGTAGGAGAAAAAGTTGGATGGAGTTATGGATTTGGACTAGCAGGAATCTTCATGTTTTTAGGGATGCTTCAGTTTTATTTTGCACAATCTCTTTTTGGAAATATTGGAGACAAACCTGAAAAAAAATCAGTTGAAGAAAAAAACAAAACACACACTGTAGATAATATTAAGTTGAATAAGTTTCAGCCTATAGATTATATCTTAATAGCAATTTTTACTATTTCAGCATTAATTTTTATTATTAATGACCCATTAAGTAAAATAGGTGATATTCAGACACTTAATTTTACGGTTGCTGGCATGGGAGATTCTTTGTTTTTTGCATTACTGGCTGGTATAACTTTTGTTTTATTATTATTAGTAAGATTGCCACGTTATGAAAAAATTGAAAGAGATCGTATGATAGCCTTTGCAATATTTTGCATCTTCACTATCTTTTTCTGGGCAGCTTTCGAGCAAGCGGCAGGTTCATTACCTCTATATACTAGAGATTTTACAGATAGAATGTTAGTAGGAGGAGCAGCAACTACTTTTAAAATAGTTGATTTGGTTGTTACAGTAGTTCCTCTATTAATAATAACTTATGTGCTTCTAAGCCTTTTCAGAAAAACATTTAAACGTATTGGGCTTTCTAATGTAATTTTAGGCATTAGTTTTTTAATTGTATGGGCAATTGTTATTTACAAATTATATGTTGAATATAACTCTACAGAAACTGAAATTCCTATTACTTGGTTTGCTATATTAAACTCATTGTTTATTATCATGTTTGCACCATTATTTACAAAATGGTGGGATAGTAAATATAATCCACCAGCTGCTGTAAAATATGGCTTAGGGTTGATTATTATGGCTATAGGTTTTGGATTTTTAGCTTATGCAGCGACAAGTGTTCCAATGGGAGCAGAAACGGCTAAATTGAGCGTTATTTGGTTAGTGTTAGCATATTTATTTCATACGTTAGGAGAGCTTTGTTTGTCTCCTATGGGACTATCTTATTTAAGTAAATTAGTGCCAGCTAGAATGATTGCTTTTATGTTTGGAGTATATTATTTGTCTATTGCTATTGGTAATAAAGTGGCTCATTATTTAGGTGGAGATATAGAGAAAATATCCCAAGAGAGTGGTTTATCCTACTTCTTCTTAATTTTTACAATTGTACCAATTGTATTAGGTTTGATTTCATTTGCACTTCATCCAGTATTGAAAAAATTAATGCACGGGATTAAATAATTTTTTAAAAATCAATATATTTTATACTAAACGCTCCTTTGGGAGCGTTTTTTATGCGTTATTATGGAATAGTTTTTGAAGAATAATAATAAATAAACAATAATGAAAAAGTTTTTACTATTAGCAATCATACTTTTGAGTGTCAATCAAATACATGCTCAGAAAAAGATTAAGTGGATGTCTATGAATGATGCTTTAGCAGCTCAAAAAGAAAATCCAAAGAAAATATTTATGGACGTTTATACTATTTGGTGTGGACCTTGTAAGCTATTAGATAAGAATACCTTTAGTGATAAAAATGTGATTAAATTTATCAATGAAAATTATTATGCTGTAAAGTTTAATGCTGAAGGAACTGAAGAAATTACATATCTAGATTTCACTTATACCAACCCTAATTATAGAGAAGGTAGAAAAGGTAAAAATACAACGCATTTTTTAGCAGATGCTTTGCGACTTAGTGGGTATCCTAGCTTAGTGTTTTTTAAAGAAGATGGTGAATTAATTCAGGCATTACCTGGATATAAAACGCCTCAACAGTTAGAGATTTATTTGAAAATGATTGCCAATGATGATTATTTAGAATTAACTACTACAGAAACATGGCAGAAATATCAGAAAAATTTTAAAAGCACTTTTTAATTATTTTAATATAAAGGCACCTTCTTCATAAATATCATAGAAGAGAATCCCCCTTTTTTCACAAGTTATTTTCCATTCCTTTTTTAAATATGGATAGTTAGATCCGTTGACTATAATCTGTTTTGGAAGTAGACTATCTATTAGTCGGTTTAAATTGATTTTAGGACTTTCTATTAAGAGAACTACATCTATTAAAGACGATGTAGTGTATATCCCTAAACTATCTATAACCATTACCCTTTTCTGATTATAAGCCCATATTTTAGGTAATTGATGTTCAGAATAATTATTAATGTTTTCAGAAACTCTATAGCCTTTTATGGGATATTCATTTCGGTAGTTTTTTAAAGTATCATTGTCAAAAACTCTTAATGTATTTTCTTCTTTTAAGCCTATCAAGGTATTTCTATTCTTATTAAAAAAAATCAATTCATTTTTAGAAGTGTTTTTAGCATCCCAAATATTATTACTGATCACTAAAATAAAACAGATTAATACAAAGGTTAGATGCCGAAAATTTGTCCTTTTCCAATACATGATTGTACATATTATTAAAAGGTAGAAAGTGATTAATTTTCCTTCAGTAAAGAAAATGTCTTGTATTAAAAATTGATCTTGATTTGCAGTCCAAGAAATATATGCGTTAAGTAATTCTATCAAATAGTTATAAAAGACTGCTAGTTTATCAGGTAAGATGTTACATAGTGCTAAAACTATTATTAAAATTCCGCCACCTAAAATGATTCCTAAAAAAGGTAAGATGATTAGATTAGTTAGAAAAGATAAACCTGGAAATTGATGAAAATAAAAGATGCTTAATGGAAGAATTCCAATTTGAGCTGCAATCGTAACTGTTAGAATACTCCAAATTAATTTATCAAAATAAAATGTTGGAATGTAATATTTATAGAGTTTAGGTTGGATCCATAATATAAAAAACACAGCCAAATAACTCATTTGAAATCCAACATGAAATAACCACAAAGGCTTTAATAGCAATAGAAAAAGATAAGAGAGGAATAATGTATTAAATGAATTAGTTGGTCTTTCTAAACTATCTGCAATTGCAAAAAATGAAAACATAGTTACTGCTCTAACAACAGAAGGAGATAAACCTGCCATGAGAGCAAAACCCCACAAGATGAGTAAAACTAGAATTGATTTTATTATTTTTCCTTTTGGAAATGTAGTCAGAAAGCTAAACAAATATGTGAGCATCATAAATATGATTCCCACATGAAGTCCTGAAATTGCAAGGATATGTATAGCTCCAGCAGCGGCATAATCTTCATAAAGCTTTTTATCTATATCACGTTTCTGCCCTAAAAGTAAAGCCTGAATGATAGATAATTCATTCGGGTTAAAAGCATGTGCTTTTAATTTTAAAATGATTTGATTTCTATACCTTTCTGCAATTCCTTTTAAAGTTGATTCTCCTTTTTTCTGAAATAAAATATGTTCATCATCAACTCTTAATTGATGATACACTCCTAATGATTTCATATACTTAGCATAATTAAATTGATGCGGATTTAACGGAGTTTTAATTTCTGAAAAAGAAGAATATAAAGTGAGATGATCATCGATAGTATATGATGCAAGCGATTCATCTTTAGGAATATTTAGAAGAATTTTACCATTTGTGAAACTCTTTTCTAATTGGATAACATCTGCAATGTATTTTGAATTATAACGATCTGGTTTTAATACTTCTTTAATTTTTATTTCAATGACTTGAAGGGTTTGTATTGTTTCAGAATCATTTTTTATTTCATGTATATAATGGTTTTTCTGAAAATCAGGCAGTTGTTTTTGAAATGAGAAACAACCTAATAGGAAGAAACAGGAATAGCTTAAAATTCCGAAGTAAACAGTCTGAAACAATTGTTTTCTTGCAAAAAACCAACTAACCCCTAAAACTAGAAGGCAGATTAATAAAGGTTCAAAATATGAAATAGTACTTTCTTGAAAAGAATAGGCTATAAGAATACCTAGACTAAAAAAGATGGAAAGCTTTACAATGGTGAAGTTTATAAACTTCATGAGTTGAATTATTTATTAATAAAACAACTGAGGAGTTTAAAGTAAATATATAAATTTTTTAAAGAACTCTTCTTCCGCTAACAAAAGCGTTACGCCAATATTTTTCATCTAAAGAAGAAATGATTACTCCACGAGACGAAGTAGAGTGTATAAATAGAATGTTTCCACGTTTGCTTTCAACTACTAATCCAACATGGTTAATAACATTTCTATTTTTATTGGTTTTAAAAAAAACTAAATCCCCTTTTGAAATTTTATCCTTTGATACTTTCTTCCCTTTTTTAGCCATATCTCTAGAAACTCTAGGCAAGGAAACCTTTTCTTTTAGGAAAGAAGTATATACCAAACCAGAACAATCCATTCCTTTTTTTGAAGTACCACCAAATTTATAGCGAGTACCCTTAAAGGTCTTAGCGTAGCTAATTATGGATTCAGATTTTTTTGATGTTTTGCCTTTTGAGCTTCTTTCAACTTTTGTAGTTTTTGAACTTGAAGTCGATTTGGAGCTTCCACAAGAAAATAAAAGACATGAAAGAAATATAAGTAGGATTAATTTTTTCATATAGCCAATTTAAGAAATTATTTTATCATTTCTTAATCGCCTTATAAATTAGAGAAGCAGTTTTCTTACTTGCACCTTTACCACCCAGCTTTTTTTCTAAATCATAATATTCTAAAAATAAAACGGCTCTATTGTATTCATCTAATATTTTGCTCAACTCTTTTTTCAATTGCTTTTTATTGAATTCAGTTTGAATTAATTCGGTGACAACTTCTTTGTCTAATATTAAATTTACGAGTGAGATATACTTAAGTTTTATAACACGTTTAGCAATTTCATACGAAATTCTACTTCCTTTATAACAAACAACTTGAGGCACTTTAAAAAGAGCAGTTTCTAAAGTTGCTGTTCCAGATGTTACTAGTGCTGCATGGCTTAAACTTAATAAATCATATGTTTTATTTAGTAATAAATGGACGTTCTGTTTTTTAATAAATGGAGTGTAAAAACTTTCATCTTGACTTGGAGCTCCAGCGATTACAAATTGATATTCTTTAAAATTATCTGTGACAGAAAGCATCACTTCTAACATTTTGGAGATTTCTTGTTTTCTACTTCCTGGAAGTAATGCTATTATTGGACGTTCATCTAAACCATGTTCTTTTAAAAAGTCAATGGGGTGAACTTGAGTTCTATTCGCAATCGCATCAATAAGGGGATGACCTACAAAATGAACAGGAAAGTTATGTTTCTCTTCGTAAAAATCTTTTTCAAAAGGAAGAATCACATACATAGCATCCACATCTCTTTTTATACTTTTTATCCGGCCTTCTTTCCAAGCCCAAATCTGTGGAGATATATAGTAATGTGTTTTTATTCCTCTTTCTTTAGCCCATTTCGCAATGCGCATATTAAACCCAGGATAGTCAATAAAAATAATCACATCTGGATTAAATTCTTCGATGTCTTTTTTGCAAAATTTTATATTGCTAAAAATTGTTTTAAGATTAAACAGAACTTCAACAAAGCCCATGAAAGCAAGGTCTCTATAATGTTTTATTAACTCACCTCCAGCTTCTTCCATTAAATCGCCGCCCCAAAAACGAAATGAAGCTTGTTCATCTTTTTTCTTGAGTGCTTTAATTAAGTTAGCTCCATGTAGATCTCCTGAAGCTTCACCAGCGATTAAGTAATATTTCATGTGTCTATAGTATTATTTTTAGCGGTCACATGCTGTTCGCTATTAATTATTTCTTTAAGTGATACACTTTTTAGCATGCTCGTTTTATCTTAATAAAACTTAGAAATTAAAACTATAATTGCAGCTAATACTGTAGCAAGAACTACACCACGAGCTCTATAAAATTGTTTCTTTTTCAGAAAAATAAAAAACACGATTAAATTTAAAACTGCACCAAGTGCAATTAAGCTTCCAAATATATCTTGTTCTAAAGCTACTTCAATCGTATATTCTAATGAGTAATCTGAAAAGAAGTAAATATAAAGATAACTGCCTGCTAAATTTGCTGCAAGACCCACTAAAAAACCTATGAGAATTTCTTTCTTCATTATAAATCCCAGTTATTAATTTCTTTAATTGCGTGATGTGCTGTTAAATCAAATTGCGTTGGAACTATCGAAATATATCCATTTGCTAAAGCCCATTCGTCTGTGTCTTGACCCTTGTCTTCATTGATAAACTCACCAGTAAGCCAATAATAATCTTTGCCTAAAGGCGTCACTCGTTTGTCGAACTTTTCAGCCCAATGTCCATTTGCCTGACGACAAATTCTAAACCCTTTAATTTTGTCTTTTGGAAGCTTAGGTAAATTTACATTTAATACAACTCCTTTTGGCATTCCATTTATTAAACATTGTTTTACAATAGTTTCTACATGTTCAAGAATTGGTGTAAAATCAGCATCTAAAGAATAATCTAATAATGAAAACCCTATAGAAGGAATACCTTGAGTACCCGCTTCAACAGCAGCACTCATAGTACCACTATAAATTACATTAATTGAAGAATTACTACCATGATTAATTCCACTAACACATAAATCGGGTTTACGTTTTAATATTTCATTTACTCCAATTTTAATACAATCAACCGGAGTTCCACTGCAACTATACTCCTTTTGTGGTTCACCTTCAACTACTTTTATCTGGTTGCAATACAAAGTATCATTAATGGTAATTGCGTGTCCCATACCACTTTGAGGTGAGTCTGGAGCTACAACATATACTTCCCCTAATGTATTCATAACCTTAATAAGAGCCCTAATTCCTGGAGCTGTTATACCATCATCGTTGGTTACTAATATGAGCGGTTTTTTCTCTGACATTCAATTTAAAATATGAAAAAGCTAAAGTACATAATTAATAGCTCTGTATATTATTCAGTTTAACAAAAAATTAGTATCATTATAATCTATTGGCACGGTTTTTTCTCTAATTTAGTTGAAATAAAAAAAGATTGTTATATGCGTTTAATGAAATGCCTTAAAACAAGTAATATTATTGTACTATGAATATTTACAGGCATTCAATCATATCATTAAATATAAAATTTAAAAAAATGATTAAAAAGAATTTAAAAGTATTACTACTAGCTGTTTTTGTGGCAGCTGCTTCTTGTAGTTTTACAACCAAAGAATTTAACGACCCTAACAAAGATAAATTACTTATTGATTTAATAACATATGTACTTCAGAAAGGACATTACGATGCAAAAGACATCAATGATGATTTTTCTGAAAACGTGTACGATGATTTTGTGCAAGGAATGGATCCTTTTAAAAGATACTTTTTAGCTTCAGATGTTGAAGAATTTAGTGTGTATAAAGACAAGATAGATGATCAAATTATCAATAAGGACCTTACGTTTTTCAATTTAGTTTATAATCGTTTAATTGAACGAATTGAAGAAGGAAAAGTAATGTATAAGAAAGTGTTGAATACACCTTTTGATTTTACAATAGAGGAAACGATCAATGCTGAATACGATAAATTAGAATATGCAACCTCTACAAAAGAACTAAAAAATCGTTGGAGAAAACAATTAAAATTTTCTGCCATTGCAAATTATTACGACTTAATTGAGGATAATGGAAAATTAGTAGGCGAAGATGATATAAAAGAAGCACCAAAATCTAAAAAGGAATTAGAAGAATCAGCAAGAAAAACTACATTGACTTCAATGAATGATTATTTTGAATTTGCTGATGATTTAGAACGTAAGGATTATTTCGCAGTTTTTTTAACAACAATTGTTGAAGAATTTGACCCTCATACCGAATATTTTGCACCGCCAGATATGGATCGATTTGATCAACGCATGTCAGGTAAATTAGAAGGAATAGGAGCTAGACTTCAAAAAAGAAATGATTATATAAAAGTGGTTGCTTTAATTAGTGGAGGGCCAGCTTGGCGAGCTGAAGAGTTAGAAGTTGGTGATGCTATTGTTAAAGTTAAACAGGAAGATGAAGAGGAAGCAGTGAGTATTGTTGGTATGAGAATTGACGATGCAATTAAACTGATCAAAGGCCCAAAAGGCACGAATGTTACCTTAACATTAAAACGTGTTGATGGCGAAATTGAAGACATTACAATTACAAGAGATGTTGTAGAGATTGAAGAAACTTATGCAAAATCAACATTAATTCAAAAAGATGAAAAGAATTACGGCTTAATTAATTTGCCTCAATTCTATTTCGATATGGAGAATTACAAAGAACGAAATGCAGCGAGTGATATTAAAAAAGAGATCATTAGTTTAAAAAAGCAAGGAATGCAAGGTCTTGTATTGGATCTACGTAATAATGGAGGTGGTTCATTAAGAACTGCGGTTGATATTGGAGGTCTATTTATAAAAGAAGGACCTATGGTTCAAGTAGCTTCAAGTGATAGCAAAAAAGAAGTACTTGAAGATAAAGATGATGAAGTAGTTTGGGACGGGCCATTAGTGATTTTAGTAAATGAACTTTCTGCTTCTGCTTCAGAAATATTAGCAGCTGCAATGCAAGATTATAAAAGAGGCATCATTATAGGCTCAAAACAAACCTATGGAAAAGGTACAGTTCAAAATGTGATCGATTTAAACCAATGGTTACGTAAAAACGATATGGGAGATATGGGAGCTTTAAAATTAACTACTCAAAAGTTTTATAGAGTTAATGGAGGTTCTACACAATTAGAAGGAGTAAGCAGTGATGTTGTAATGCCAGATAGATATAGTTATATGGATGTTGGAGAACGTGATTATGACAATCCATTACCTTACGATAAAATAGATGCTGCTGAATACGAAATATGGGATGGTTATGTAGATTTTAATGCAGCAATCAGTAAAAGTATTGCAAGAATGGCTGTAAGTGAGCAGCTTATGCTGATTGAAGAAAATGCGATGTGGGTAAAAAATCGTCGTGATGAAAACATCGTTACTTTAAATTTTGAAACCTATAGAAGTGAAGTTGAAAGACGTAAAGAAGAGACTAAGAAGTTTGATGCTATAGATGATTATGATAATAAATTATCATATCAATCTTTACCGTATGAAATTGAACTTATGAAGGTCGATACTACCTTATCTCAGAAACGTAAAAGATGGCATAAAAATTTAGCCAAAGATATTTATGTAGAAGAGGCTGTAAATGTGTTAGAAGATTTAAAACTAAGTAACATTAGAAATGCAAAAGTAGCCGATATAAAGAATTAGAATAATTTTTAATGAATACATCTACATCATTAACTAGAATTGCGCTTCAAAAGTTTAAAAAAAACATTTGGGGCGTTTTTAGTTTTAGTTTTTTAATACTTTGTGTATTCATTGCAATTTTTGCTTATGTATTAGCTCCCGATAATTCGAAGAATGCAAACCAAATGCATTTGTCTATTCATTCAAAAGAACCAGGTTTTAAGGTTTTGATGTTGACAATTCCTGGTGAACAAAGATCTAATAGTTCGTTTTCAGATTATTTCTTCGGAAGGGAATCCGTTTCAAATGAAATTCCTATTTCTGGATATTCAATTCAAGAAAATAATATTCAGATTACTGAATATACGAGTGATGGATTAGAAGGGCTTCAGAAAGAATATTCACTTTCATTGTTTCCAAAAGCATCATCGATTGAGGATGTTTCAACGCATTATATTTCAGATAAAAAATTCATTTTAGGTACCGATAAATACGGACGAGACCTGTTAAGTAGAATGCTTATTGGAATTCGTATATCCTTAGCTATCGGATTTATAGCAGTATTTATTTCATTGGTAATAGGAATCACAATGGGAGCAATCGCAGGCTATTTTGGCGGTAAAGTAGATGCAGTGATCATGTGGATTATCAATGTTACATGGTCTATTCCAACTCTATTATTAGTTATAGCCATTACCTTAGCCTTAGGAAAAGGATTTTGGCAAGTATTTATAGCGGTAGGTCTAACAATGTGGGTAGAAGTCGCCAGAGTGGTGAGAGGGCAAGTAATGGGAGTAAAACAAATGCAATATGTTACCGCTGCAAGAGCTTTGGGTTATACCGATTTTAGAATTATTACAAAACATATTTTACCAAATGCTATGGCGCCAGTAATAATCATTTCGGCAGCTAACTTTGCGGGAGCTATATTGATAGAAAGCGGACTGAGCTTTTTAGGAATAGGAGCACAACCACCTATGCCAAGTTGGGGTGGGATTATTAAAGATCATTATGCCTATATTATATTAGGAA
>JAHRWC010000099.1 GCA_019090365.1 Flavobacteriaceae bacterium | reverse complement strand
TATCCGAAAATCACACAAGATAATGTTGAAGCATTTTTAACTGAATACGGTGAAAACAATCCTGAAACTAAGGTGCTGATTAGCACCACTGAAGGAGATATCGAAATTCAATTGTACAAAGACACACCTTTACATCGTGCAAATTTCATCTACTTAGTAAAACAAAAATACTTTGACAACACCTTCTTTTATCGTGTGGTGCAAGATTTTATTATTCAGGCTGGGAATAGTGACAATGTGGATACACAGAAAAAAAGATCTGAGATTGGCTGGGATTATTTACTTCCTTCCGAAGTGAAAAAAGGGAAAATTCATCAATACGGAACCGTATCTGGAGCGAAACAATATCGTAAGAATCCGAATAAATTATCCTATCCGTTTGAGTTTTTCATCTTTGTAGGTCCTATTCAAAAAACAACTCATTTAAATGGAGATTATACGGTATTCGGAAAAGTGACAAAAGGAATGAATGTGGCTGTTAAAATATCGAAGCTTCCAGCAGATAAAGGCGAATGGCCTTTAGCAAATGTGTATATACTTTCTGCTACAGTTACTGATTAAGTTCATCTTTCGAATAAATAGTAGGCAGAGAAAGTTTAAAATACACTGCTAACAATCTAATTAATATTACAACTCCTCCCGAAATAAAAACGGTCATGGTATTTGTTAGAGGCAAATACTGAAGTAAAAAATACGAAACAGCTCCAATTATACAGGCAGTCGCATAAATTTCTTTTCTAAAAATTATAGGAATTTCATTACATAATATATCCCGAATTACACCACCAAAACATGCTGATAAGGTTCCTAATGAAACACAAATAATGGGTGGAAAACCTGCCGCTATTCCTTTTTCTACACCAACAACAGTATATAATGCGATTCCTATGGTATCAAACAAAAACAGTGAACGTCTTATATATCCTAGTTTATTTCTGAAAATGATTGCAATAATCGCAGCTGCTGCAATTACATAGATAAAGGTTAAGTCTTTCATCCAAAAAACAGGAACATCGATTAATAAATCACGTACCGTTCCTCCACCAACTGCAGTTACAAACGCAATGATGAAAATTCCGAAAGGGTCCATTCTTTTTTTAATTGCGGTAAGTACTCCCGAAATGGAAAAAGAAATGGTTCCTAATATGTCTATTAATAATAGTAAACTCAAATGTTCTGGGTAT
This sequence comes from Flavobacteriaceae bacterium, assembly GCA_019090365.1. Classification (GTDB taxonomy): domain Bacteria; phylum Bacteroidota; class Bacteroidia; order Flavobacteriales; family Flavobacteriaceae; genus Marifrigoribacter. The sequence continues at coordinate 3,328 of JAHRWC010000099.1, read as the reverse complement.
AAAAGTTATAATCTTTAATGACTTTATCTATAAATAAAATTGGAGTTTCTTCAAAAGTGATTTCCATGACCTTCGCTACTTTTTCAGAGAGCTTTAAAACCACATTATGATTTCCATTGACCTTTGCTTGAATAAATAAATTTTTTATGGTTTGAATTTCAAGATCTGTAAAAACGGTTACTTGTGGGTATTTAGGTTTATAATCTAATGGAATATCTACTAAGATTGTCTGGTTAAAACTGATCTTAATTTTTTCAGAAATAACAGTTGTCTTTGCTGCTAAATCACCAATTCTTTGACCTTTTCCATTTAATAAAACTGTGACCAATGCTAAAGCTCCACTTGTTAAACTAATATCGATAATTCGAAGCAACCAACGCAATAAATAGCCTGAAAATGCTGGACGAGAGCCATCTAGTTTTACTACTCTTAATTTCATTACTGCTTTTCCTGGACTTCTACCATTCCAGAACATTTCCCAAAGTAAATGATACAAAAATATTGGCAAACCAACAGTCATTGCGATTATAAAAGATAAATCATCACCAATATCTCCAATAGACATAATGATAATAATTATAAATACATAAGCAACAATAATCAATGAATCGATTAGGTATGCTAATATACGTTCTCCTATTCCTGCAACATTTTGAACAATGTTAACATTTTGAGCCGTTTCTATTTGAAAATTATTCATTAAATCTGTTACTTTGAGGCAAAACTACATCAATCAATGCGAGAAGCAGCTTTTGCAAAGCAAAATAAAGACAAATGGTTAAAATTTGAAAGCGTTCTTAAGAATAATGTTTCAATGAACCCAGATGAGCTTAGTGCATTGTACATTGAAGTGACAGATCATTTAAGCTACGCACAGACTTTTTACCCTAACAGCAACACTTTAAGGTACTTAAACAGCCTTTCAACTTTAGCACATCAAAAAATATATAAAACAAAAAGAGAGTCTCGTTCTCGTTTTATTACGTTTTATACGAAAGAATTTCCTCTGTTTTTCTCAAAATACCACAAACAATTAGCAATAACATTTATAACTTTCCTCCTTTTTTCAATTATTGGAGCCTATTCTGCTGCAACAGATCAGAACTTTGTGCGACTTATTTTAGGTGATGGATATGTAAATATGACACTTACTAACATTGAAAATGGCGATCCAATGGCTGTGTATAAAGAAATGGGAGAAATGAATATGTTTCTTGGAATCACTATTAATAATATAAGAGTCGCTTTAATGGCTTTTTCCTTCGGAATGCTTCTCAGTTTAGGCACCTTGTTTATTATTATGAGAAACGCAATTATGCTTGGTTCTTTTCAGTATTTCTTTTATGATCATGGATTACTTTGGGAATCAGCTCGAACTATTTGGATTCATGGAACCATTGAAATATCTGTTATCATTATCGCAGGTTGTGCTGGTTTGGTCCTAGGAAATAGTATTTTATTTCCAGGAACTTATACTAGGTTACAATCATTTGTACGAGGAGCTAAAGACGGACTTAAAATATTATTAAGTACCATTCCATTTTTTATCATTGCAGGATTTTTAGAAGGATTTGTAACAAGACATACCGAAATGCCAGATTGGCTAGCCATATTTATTATAGGAGGTTCATTAAGCCTTATCCTATTTTATTATGTGATTTACCCTATAAAACTTAAACGAAAACATGAAACGAGCATGATAAAAAGCTTATCACCCAACGAAATGGGTAAAAGCGAATAGCATGTGACCGTTAAAAAAAATAATATAAACACATGAAAAATATAATCAACTTTAAAAAACAAAGAGAGTTAGGAGACATTTTAACCGACACATTTGCTTTTATCCGAAGTGAATGGAAAACCCTTTTTGGAATGATCTTCAAATTAGCAGGACCTGCCTTAGTCATTGTTTTGATCGCATATATTTATTACATGCAAACTACACTAGGAAGTATGGGAACTGCTGGATTTTTAGGTTCTAGTGGATTTACATTTAGTTTTGTAGTTGCATTATTGGTATTGTTTATTGCTGGTGTTGTGTATAACTCTTTATTATACGGTACTGTCATCGGTTATATTAAATCTTATATAAAAAATGATGGCGAAATCAATAAAGAAGAAATTTCTACGGAAGTCAAAAAGAGTTTCTCAGGGTTATTAGGAATGAGTATTTTGGTTGGATTGATGGTTGGTTTCGGGCTAGTACTTTGTGTGATTCCTGGAATTTATCTCGCCGTAGCTTTATCAACTGTGTATTGCATTTATATATTTGAAGGAAAAGATGTTACCGACAGTATTAATTATAGTTTTAAGCTTGTAAAAGAAAATTGGTGGATGACCTTCGCTACACTTCTTGTCATGGGAATTCTCTATTATTTAGTACTTATTATTTTTCAAATTCCTCAGTACATTTACTTTTTTATCAATGCATTTACTTCTGCTCAAATGAGTTCGGTAGATCCTGCAGATATGTTCGACTGGGTCTATGTTGCATTAAGTTCGATAGGTATTATAGCACAATACCTTTTATTAACAATCATGGTAATATGTACAGTATTTGTGTATTTCAACTTGAATGAAAAGAAACACTTTACAGGAACTATGGAGACTATTGATTCATTAGGAGACAAGCGTGAATAACCTATGAAATATCTCTTTTCATTTATAATTTTATTTTTTATTTTTTCTGAATTACATTCTGAAGTAATGCCTCAGGATAGTATTTCGATGCAAAATAAAGAGGTGATTTATGATAGAGATGGTGATGTAACTCCGATTGAATTTAATAAAGATGAAATAGAATCGTATAAAAAAGATTCAGATTTCGATTATACTGAAATTGAGGAAGAAGAAAATTGGTGGACTAGTTTTACAAAATGGTTGAAAGATGTTTGGCTGCGATTTTGGCATTGGGTATTTGGTGATTATGAAGACAATGGAATCATTGCATTTTTTGTAAACATCCTCCCTTATATTATTATTCTTGGAATCATAATTTTTATAGGTTGGTTATTTTATAAATTAAACCCTGGAGCAAGGCTTTTAAAATCGAAAGAAGCTCCCGAAATGTTTTTTACTGAAGAGGAAGAGATAATTAAATCGAAAGACATTCAGGAATTAATCAACAAAGCATTAGAGAGGAAAGACTTTAGATTAGCAGTTCGATATTATTACCTTTTGTTACTAAAAAACCTAACAGATGTTCATCTTATAGAGTATGAATTTGATAAAACAAATAGCGATTATTTAAAAGAAATTACGGCAAAAGCCATCAATCATAATTTTGAAAAAGCAACACTCTTATACGATTATATATGGTACGGAAATT
>JAHRWC010000098.1 GCA_019090365.1 Flavobacteriaceae bacterium | reverse complement strand
AGACAGTTATAAACCCTATAGATTCTAACAAGGCTTTAAGATCTTTCATCAAAATCTTTTTATGCCCTCCTACATTTATTCCTCTTAATAATGCAATGTATGTTTTCATGTGTCTATAGTATTTTTTTAATGGTCACATGCTGTTCGCTATTGGTCCTTTCGTTAGGGATAATTTTTTTAGCATGCTCGTTTCATAATTTTAAAAATATAAATGTATTAAATACAAAACAGAAAAGGAGGTATTATGAAAGTGAAAAATGAACACATACTAAATTGAATCTAAAAAGTTATCTTTGAAATCGCTAGAAAAAAGATTAACTAAAAAAATTGATTATGATTAAAAAAATTACGTTTACTGTTGCCATATTTTTTATGGCTCAAACAGTGTTGGCTCAATTAAACTATGTAGATAATTCATCAGCATTAAACAACCCAACTTTGTATAGTGGAGTTGCTATTTGTATTGCTGATATGAATAATGATGGTTTAGATGATATGGTTCGTTTAAACGATGCAGAAAATTTAGAAATTGAAATACAAGAAACCAATGGAACATTTACCAGAATAAATATTGGTGATGTAGATAGTGTTTGGGGTATGACGATCGCAGATGTTGATGAAAACGGCTATAACGATATTCTTGTTGGAGGATATTATAATGATTTAAAACTAGTGCTTGCAAATTCAGATGGAACAGATTATACAATTATTACATTAGGAGGACCAAGTATTTTTCTTCAGAACGCCAATTTTGCAGACATCAATAATGATGGAGATATCGATTTATTTGCATGTCATGATGAGGGACTTTCTTCTCCATACGAAGGAGATGGAGCTGGTCATTTAACATATAATTCAGATCTTATTGAAGCTGTAAGTACAGTACCTTCAGATAATTCTGGAAATTATGGATCTATTTGGACCGATTATGATAGTGATGGTGATTTAGATTTATACATTTCAAAATGTCGTTTAGGAGTTACAGACCCTAATGATGGAAGACGTAGAAATTTATTATTTCAAAACGATGGAAATAATAATTTCACAGACGTTGCAGAAGATGCAGGATTATTGCCTTTTGCACAGTCGTGGTCAGCAAATTTTGAAGACATTGACAATGATGGAGATTTTGATGCAGTGGTAATTAACCATGATATGACTTCTATGATTTATGTAAATAATGGAGATGGAACTTTTACAGATATTACAGCAAGTACAGGAATTGAGTCTGAGTTATTGGATATCGTAAAAGGAATTCAAGTAATGATGGAAGATTTTGATAATGATGGTTTCATGGATATTTTTATTACTTCTAGAGATGATCTTCATAAAATATTTTTGAACAATGGAGATTTAACATTTACAGATGCTACAACAGCATTGCCAGCAAGTACAACAAGAATTCAATCTGGAGCATTGGGAGATCTTAATAATGATGGGTTTATTGATATTCTTGCAGCTCATGCGTATGGATACAATAATCCTTATGAAGAGAGACCTGATCAAATGTTTATCAATGAAGGAAATTCAAATAATTGGAGTCGTATTCTTTTGGTAGGTGTTGAAAGCAATATAAATGCTACTGGAGCAAAAGTAGAATTATGGGGTGCTTGGGGAATGCAAATTAGAGAAGTGAGAGCTGGAGAAAGTTATGGAACTCAAAATTCATTAGTGAATCACTTCGGAATTGGTTCAGAAACTGAAATAGATAAAGTAGTAATTCATTGGCCTTCTGGATTAACTGAAGAATATTTAGATATTAATAGCAATGAAAATATTACTTACGTAGAAGGAGATGGACAATTAGGAGTTAGTGAATCAAATTCAGCTAATTTTTCAGTATATCCAAATCCAGCAGATAATGAATTGATAGTGCGTTATAATTCAGATCAACAATTTGAAAATCTTACTATTTATGATGTAAATGGTAGAACTATTTTGGAAAAATCAGACTTTGGTTTACAACATACAACATTAAATGTTTCAGCTTTAAAAACTGGAATTTATTTTATCTCTATCGATAATCAATCGATGAAGTTTATTAAGAAATAGTTCTTTTGAAATCAGTTATATAAAAATTGCTTCGGTTTATATCGAAGCATTTTTTTTGCTATTAATTTAAAACTTGCCTTTTAATAGGATATCAACAAAGGTTAACAACTCTTCATAAATTTTTTGATATTAAAAGGATGAATTCTTTATTTTTACTTTCAAGGTTATACCATTTCTTAATTGAAGATAACATTTAGAAAAATTGAGATTTTTTGTGAAAACCGAAAAAGAAAAATCAAGCATAGCTGTAGCTACGGTTTATTTTTATTTTGAAAGATAGCGCAAAAAAGACAGTTTTAATTTGTTGTTTTTAAATGAGAAATGGTATTCATCTCACTTAAACAACTTCATGTACTTAATTTTTGATACCGAAACCACGGGACTTCCCCGTAATTGGAATGCCCCACTTAGCGACAGTGATAACTGGCCTCGTTGTATACAAATTGCTTGGCAGATTCATGATCAAGACGGGAAACTTGTTGAGCATCAAGATTATTTGGTGCAACCAGAAGGGTTTAATATTCCTTATGATGCTGAAAAAATTCATGGTATTTCAACCGAATTAGCTGAAGAAAAAGGAATTCCTTTAACAGAAGTAATCGAAAAGTTTACAGAGGCTTTATCGAAATCTAAATTTATCGTTGGTCAAAATGTTGGGTTTGATAACAATATTATGGGTGCCGAATTCCATCGTTTGGGTATCGAAAATCCTATTCCTAATTATCCTGTTTTAGATACTTGTACTGAAACAACTGCACAAATGTGTCAGTTGCCAGGAGGTCGAGGAGGAAAATTTAAACTACCTACCTTAACTGAATTACATCAGTTTTTATTTAATGCTCCCTTTGCAGAAGCACATAATGCAACTGCAGATGTTGAAGCAACCACACGTTGTTTTTTAGAATTAGTTAGAAGGCAAATATTTACAGCTAAAGAACTAGATGTTCAACCAGATTATTTTGAACATTATTCTGAAGAAAATCCAAAAACTATTGAATTGATAGGCCTAAAGCACATCAATTTAAAAAAAGCTTCAGATAAAATACGTAAAGAGCTAGAAAAAGGACTAGTTGAGGATGAAATTTCTTCCGAAGAAAAAGAAGAGAATGATGCAATTTTACAAGAGAATCCTTTTGTTCATCTTCATAATCATTCACAATTTTCGATACTTCAATCTACTTCAAGCACACAAGATTTAATCAATGCTGCTGTTGAAAATGAAATGCCAGCAGTAGCAATTACCGATTCTGGAAATATGATGGGTGCTTTTCATTTTGTGCAAGGCATCAATAACTATAATAAAGGTTTAGCTGAAGAAGATGCTCATAAAACACTAAAAAGCGTTGTTGGTTGTGAGTTTTTTGTTTGTGAAAATCATTTAAATAAAAACCACAAAGACAACGGTTATCAAATTGTGTTGCTCGCCAAGACAAAAAAGGGCTATCACAATTTAGCAAAGATGTCTTCTATTGCCTATACCGAAGGGTTTTATTATGTGCCTAGAATTGATAGAGAAATCATAGAAAAATACAAAGAAGACATCATTGTACTAACGGGAGGAATGTATGGAGAGGTTTCTAGTAAAATATTGAATATTGGCGAAAAACAAGCAGAAGAAGCGCTTGTTTGGTGGAAAGAAACTTTTAAAGATGACTTTTATGTTGAGGTGTTACGTCACCAACAGGAAGATGAAAATAGGGTGAATGCGGTGTTAATTCCGATGGCAAAAAAGCATGGAGTTAAATTAGTTGCTTGTAATAACACCTATTATATTAATAAAGAAGATGCCAATGCACACGATATTTTATTATGTGTAAAAGATGGTGAAAAACAAGCGACTCCTATAGGAAGAGGAAGAGGGTATCGTTATGGATTACCAAATGAGGAGTATTATTTTAAATCGCAAGATGAAATGAAATTGCTGTTTAAGGATCTTCCTGAAGCAATTGCATCTATTTCTGAAATAACCGAAAAAATTGAATCCTTCACTTTAGCACGTGATGTATTACTTCCGAAATTTGATATTCCTTCAGAGTTTTTAAATCCTGAAGATGAAATTGATGGAGGTAAAAGAGGAGAAAATGATTACTTAAGACATTTAACATATATAGGGGCCAAAAAAAGATATGAAGAACTTACTGAAGAAATAACAGAGCGACTTGATTTCGAATTAAGTGTTATTGAAAACACAGGGTATCCAGGGTATTTTTTGATTACTGAAGATTTTATTCGTGAAGCGCGTAATATGGATGTTTCAGTTGGGCCAGGTCGTGGTTCTGCAGCAGGATCTGTGGTTGCTTATTGCCTTTGGATTACGAATATTGATCCTTTAAAGTACGATCTGCTTTTTGAGCGTTTTCTAAATCCGGATCGTATAAGTATGCCCGATATTGATATTGATTTCGACGATGAAGGTCGTGGAAGAGTGATGGATTATGTAATCGAAAAGTATGGTTCTAATCAAGTGGCTCAAATTATTACTTATGGTACCATGGCTGCAAAATCTTCGATTAGAGATACTGCTCGAGTTCTGGATTTACCATTGAATGATGCAGATCGTATTTCGAAGTTAATACCGAATATGACCAAACTGAATAAAATATTTGGTTTAAGTGATTCGGAATTAAGAGGAAAATTTAGGAGTGATGAGCTTCCAAAAGTTCATGAACTATTAACGATTGCAGAAGGAACAAATCTTGAATCACAGACGGTGAATCAAGCTAAGATTCTTGAAGGTTCTGTTCGTAATACTGGTATTCATGCTTGTGGTGTGATAATTACACCTTCCGATATTACTAATTTTGTACCTGTTGCATTAGCAAAGGATAGTGACTTGTATGTTACTCAGTTTGATAACTCGGTAGTGGAAAGTGCAGGCTTATTAAAAATGGATTTCTTAGGATTAAAAACCCTAACCCTTATAAAAGATACCGTAAAATTAGTCAAGCATAAACACAATGTAATTCTTGATCCAGATACTTTTCCACTAGATGATGAAAAAACATTTGAATTATTTCAGAAAGGAGAAACCGTTGGGATTTTTCAATATGAATCTGCTGGAATGCAGAAACATTTAAAAGATTTAAAACCTTCAGTTTTTGATGATTTAATTGCCATGAATGCATTGTATCGTCCAGGGCCAATGGAATATATTCCGAGCTTTGTTCGACGTAAACATGGTGATGAAGAGATTGAGTATGACTTACCGGCAATGGAAGAATACTTAAAAGAAACCTACGGAATTACAGTCTATCAAGAGCAAGTGATGTTGCTGTCACAAAAGCTAGCTGATTTCACCAAAGGTGAAGCCGATGTCTTGCGTAAAGCCATGGGTAAAAAGCAGATTGCCGTACTGGATAAAATGAAACCTAAGTTTATTGAGCAGGCTGAAGGAAATGGACACGATGCTGAAAAACTAGAAAAAATTTGGAAGGATTGGGAAGCATTTGCAAGTTATGCCTTTAATAAATCGCACTCGACTTGTTATGCTTGGATTGCATATCAGACGGCTTATTTAAAAGCACATTATCCTGCTGAATATATGGCTGCGGTTCTTTCTAATAACATGAAAGATATCAAGCAAGTGAGCTTTTTTATGGAGGAGTGTAAGCGCATGGGAATGGAAGTTTTGGGTCCAGATGTAAATGAATCTTTCTTTAAATTTACCGTGAATGATCGTGGAGCTATTCGCTTTGGAATGGGTGCCATTAAAGGAGTAGGAGGGAATGCTGTAGCTACTATTGTAGAAATGCGTAAGGAAGGTAAATATAAATCTGTGTTTGATTTAGCAAAACGTATTGATTTAAGAGCGGCCAATAAAAAGGCATTTGAAGGATTAGCAATTGCGGGTGGATTTGATAGTTTTAATGCACATAGAGCGCAATATTTACATCCAGATGAAAATGGAACTTTGTTTATTGAAAAAGTGATGAAGTATGCATCAAAATATCAGGAAACTCAAAATTCATCTCAGGTTAGTTTGTTTGGTGATGCGAGTGAAGTGCAAATTCCAGAACCTGAAGTTCCACCTTGTGAAGAATGGGGTACTATGAAAAAATTGAAGCAAGAAAAAGATGTGGTTGGAATTTATATTTCGGGACATCCTTTGGACGATTTTAAAACTGAAATCAATTGGTTTTGTAAAAATAAAGTATCCGATTTTAACCATTTGGAAGAATTTGTAAATCGCGAATTGTGTTTTGGTGGAATTATTGGCGATGTGCAACATCGAGAATCAAAGCAAGGAAAAGGTTGGGCTTTATTTACAGTTGAAGATTTTGATGACAGTTATGAATTTAGAATTTTTGGTGAAGAGTATTTAAAGTTTAGACATTTCTTAGTTCCTAATTCCTTTGTATATGTTAGAGTATTTGTAAAAGAAGGATGGACCAATAGAGAAACAGGTAAAAAAGGAGATCCAAGATTACAATATAATAGCATGCAAATGTTGCATGATGTAATGGAAAATCAGGCAAGAAAATTAACTATTCAAATGCCGATTGAAGATGTAAAAGAAGAACGAATAGGAGCGTTAAAGCAACTGTTTAAAACACATAAAGGTGATAAGCAGATTCAGTTTGTGGTCTACGAAATGGAGGAAAAAGTAAAACTTACCATGCCTAGTCGTAAACAGAAAGTTGCCATAACCAAAGAATTGTTAGCAGATTTAGAACAAGAGCAAGTACGTTATAAGCTTAATTAGTTTTCTTTTCAAGAAAGTGTTTTAAGTTTTCTCCAATGAACATTTCCCAGGTTGATGAACAAACATCAAAACAATGAAGTTCTTTGGTGAGTCCTGTTTGTTCAAATCGAACCGTTGATGTTGAATTATCTTCTTCTATGGTCCAATGTAGAATATTACCAATCCATTCTTTATTAAATTCTGGTTCGCCACTGATGCATTTCCAAACCAATTCTTTATTTGGAATGTATTCTAGAATTTTAAAAGCCCACCAATATTCATTTTCAAAATGAATGGTAAAATGCCCATCAGTTTTAAATTCACAATTACTCGTTTTACCCCACCATAGATGTAACTGTTCCGTTAAAGCTAAAAATGCCTGTTGAGCATTGGTAGATATTTTTACGGTTTTTGTATAATTGACAAGTTGGTCTTTCATTTTTGTTTAAGTGTTCTTGGAGTCTAAATAATTACCTAATCCTTTCAGTTTATCATCCCAGAATTGTTCGTAGAATTTAATCCATTCATTCAATTCTTTTAATGGTTTAGCATTAGCGTTACAAAACCGTTCGCGTCCTTGTGAATCAATATAAACTAAACCGGCTTCTTCTAATGTTTTAATGTGTTTTGTGACTCCTTGTCTGCTAATTTCAAACTGATTTGAAATTTGAGTAATTGATAATGCTGAGGTTGCAATAACCAATGCATGAAAAATTTCACGCCTTGTAGGATCTGCAATCGCTTTAAATAGTTTTGTGATTTTATCCTGCATTCACTTCTTCTTTTAAATAGCTAGTTAAACCATTAATGCAATTATCCCAGCCACCATTAAAGCTTTCAAACATAGCAATAGCAGTATCACCTTCATAATTTGAAATATTAGTATGTTCTAATAAAAGTTTAGTGCCTTCACTAGTTTTTTCAAGTTTCCATGAAACTGTTGTTTCTATTTTGGTGTCTGCAACAATCCAAGTATATTCTAAATAATAAGGACTAGCTTCTTTTACTTCTCCGCTAATGGTAGTACAACCTTTTTCGTTAGGTTCTGAAGTGAATGTATATTGATATCCAGGTTCTGCTTTAAAATCGGCTTTGATAAACCAAGTAGAGATTTCTTCAGCTTTAGTAATCGCATTCCAAACAGAATCGATAGGATGATTTAGAACAGTTTCTTTTTTTATAATATGATTCATAATAATTTGAATTTAAGTTAATACGCAACTTTAAGGTTGCTAAACTATAATAAATATTTTTAATACGCAACTAAAAGGTTGCCTAATAATTATAAATTGAATTGTAAACCTTTGCGGAAGGGATTGAAACGGCATCCTTTTTATGACATTACTGCAGTTTGTAATTTCCTTAAATTTGGTTCATAAAAAGATACAGTGGAAAGCCCGGTGCTCTGAAACGACAGTTACGGAGCATCCCGCCCAATTATAAAAAAAATCAATACTAAGATTGTCTAAACATATACTTTCGCTGTAAGGTTTGGACTAATTTTTGACTACCTTTGCATAACAAATAAAAAATAAAACTATGGCATTAGAAATAACAGACGCTAATTTTGAAGAAACAGTATTAAAAAGTGATAAACCAGTAGTAGTTGATTTTTGGGCAGCTTGGTGTGGACCTTGTAGAATGGTTGGACCAGTGATTGAAGAACTAAGTAATGATTACGATGGTAAAGCCGTTGTAGGGAAGGTAGATGTAGATGCAAATCAAGAATTTGCTGCGAAGTATGGTGTTAGAAATATCCCAACTGTTTTAGTTTTCCAAAATGGAGAAGTAGTAGGACGTCAAGTAGGAGTTGCTCCTAAAAATGTATATGCTGAAGCGATTGATGCGCTTTTGTAAGATAGAATGATAAATTAAGTTAAAAGGCTTGGCGTTTCGTCAAGCCTTTTTTATTTTAGGCGTGATGGATATTCAGAAAGAAATAAACGAAATACAAGGATTTAAAAATCTTGAGCTGCTAGCTAAACAAGTAGTAGAAGGATTTATTTCTGGTTTGCATAAGAGTCCGTTTCATGGTTTTTCTGCTGAATTTGCAGAGCATAAAATTTATAATCAAGGAGAAAGCACCAAGCATATTGATTGGAAGTTATTTGCAAAGACAGATAAACTTTATACGAAACGATATGAAGAAGAAACAAATTTACGTTGTCATTTAATAGTTGATAATAGTAGTTCGATGCATTATCCGAATGTGAAAGATTTCTCGATTAATTCGTTGAACAAGATCAGTTTTTCAGCTTTGGCTTGTGCAGCTATCATGAACCTATTGAAACGCCAAAGAGATGCGGTAGGATTAAGTATTTACAGCAATGAATATGAATATTATTCGGCTGAGAAAGGCAGTGAGCGTCATCATCAGAAATTATTAGGAAAGCTAAATGATACACTCATCGATAAAAGAAAAGATGTAGGCACTAAAACCTTTACGTATTTACATGAAATAGCAGATAAGATTAAACGTCGTTCGATGGTTTTTTTATTTACAGATATGTTTCAGAGTGATGCTGAAGCAGAACGTTTGTTTGAAGCCTTGCAGCATTTAAAATATAACAAGCATGAGGTGGTTTTATTTCATGTGTATGATCAAGAAAAGGAGATTAATTTTGATTTTACGAATCGCCCAAAACGATTTGTAGATGTAGAAACAGGAGAACATATAAATTTATATGCTGAAAACATCAAAGAAAACTACGAAGCAGCTGTGAAAAGTTACTTTAATGAGCTAAAATTACGTTGTGGGCAATACAGAATTAAATATGTGCCAGTAGATATTCAGGGCAGTTTTAACTCAATACTAACGACTTATCTAATCGAAAGACAAAATTTTGGATAAGAGGTTGAATTTTTTTCAAAAATAGTTTGCGAAACAAAATAGGAGGTGTATATTTGCCCTCGCAATAATGCAACGGTCTGGTAGTTCAGTTGGTTAGAATACCTGCCTGTCACGCAGGGGGTCGCGAGTTCGAGTCTCGTCCAGACCGCAATTAAAATGTTGT
>JAHRWC010000097.1 GCA_019090365.1 Flavobacteriaceae bacterium | reverse complement strand
TTTTTTGTTTGCTTTTTAAAAGCAAAGGGCATTAAGAAAGCCATTATTTTCATTCCGAGACTAGAAAAATGAAATTCACAAACAGATTCCCAACGTGTTGAGTTTTCGTTTACTTCATGAAAATAGTTTTTTTGAATATTATGCACCCCTTTTGTATCGTAATCAGCATGAAATTCATTTGGAAAATTATTTTCAGTAATAGTTTCAATTAACACCATGTCCTTTTTACCCATTTTATATACTAATTCCATTTGAGAACCTTTTTCTCCTGGGTTTCCGTTTAAAAATTTGTACGATATCAATCCTTTTTGCCATAACTTCATGTTGTCGGAATTGTCTAGTTTCTCTATTACTTCTTCTCTAGGAAGATTTATAATAATGTTGCACGTATATTTCATATTAAATAGATTAACATTGAATTTTTGCAAGATAATTTTTTTATTGCCTATTTGACGTTAAATAATATATAAAAATTTTAATAAAACCTTATTATATACATGCTTGCGTAACGTCATCTTTTTGTTATTTTTGCGTCCAATTATAGTTAACAAAAAAAAGATATAAAATGAAAAAGATTCTTGCTACACTCTTAATAATTTTAGTTTCAGTATCCGTTTTTTCACAAAAGAAAAAAGATGTTTTACTTACAATAGGAGATGAACCGGTTTTAGTAAAAGAATTTAAAAGGGTTTATGCAAAAAACCTTGACTTGGTTCAAGAAGAATCTCAAAAGAATGTTGATGGATATTTAGATTTATTTATTGACTATAAGTTGAAAGTAAAAGAAGCTTATAATCAAAACCTAAATGAAACAGAGGAATACAAAAGCGAATTTTCAAAATATCAAGAACAATTATCTCGTAACTATTTAGCTGAGGATAATGTTACCTCTTCATTAATTAAAGAAGCTTACGATAGAAGCTTAATTGAAATCAATGCAAACCATATATTGATTTTATCAAAGTTTGATGATTTACCTCAGGATACATTAATCGCCTACAATAAATTAAAGGTAATTCGTGAGAAAGCAATTGCAGGTGAAGATTTTTCAAAACTTATAAAACAATATACTGAAGAACCTGGAGGAAAGGAAAGAGGTGGAGAACTTGGATATTTTTCAGCATTTTCAATGGTTTACACTTTCGAGAATGAAGCATATAATACTCCTGTTGGTGAAATTTCCGAAATACTAAGAACTCAATTTGGTTACCATATTATTAAAGTAAAAGATAGAAGAGCTAAATCTCCAAGGATTAGTGCTTCACATATAATGATTTCTAGTAAAATTGAAAATCGAAATTTTAAGCCAGAAGATAGAATAAAAGAACTTTATGCAAAGATTCAGCAAGGAGAGTCTTTTGAAGAGTTAGCTGAGCAATATTCAGATGATAAAGCTACTGCTAAAGTTGGCGGAAAATTGAGACCTTTTGCACGAGGAGAAATTCGCTCAGAAGAATTTGAAGAAGCAGTTTATAATTTAAAGAATGTTGGAGATATTTCTGTACCTATAGAGTCTTCTTTTGGTTGGCATATTATTAAACTAAATAAAAATTATGGTTTACCAACTTTTGAAGAAGAAGAAGAAAGTATAGCTAAAAAAGTTAAAAATTCAGACCGAGCTAAAGTTATTACTCAAAAAGTTACTCAAAAGATAATTGATAAATATGGTTATAAAGCAGGAGAAGAATATATTTCTTTTTTCAATGATTATGTTAATGATGATGTGTTAACAAAAAAATGGAAATACCAAGAAATACCTGAAGATCAAAATAAATTATTATTTACAGTAGGTACTAAAAATATCACATTCAATGATTTCGCTAAGTTTATTGAAGAAAGGCAAGCTAGTTCAAGACCTTATGAGATTAAAGAATCTTTAATTAAAGATTTTTTCAATGATTATAAAGAAAAAGAAATTAAACAATATTTTAAAAACCAATTAGAGATTGAAAATGAAGAGTATGCAGCTGTAATTAATGAATACAGAAGTGGATTATTGATTTTTGATGTAATGGATAAAAATATTTGGACTAGAGCAAAAGATGATTCTTTAGGACTTCAATCATATTTTGATGCAAACAAGGAAAATTATAAGTGGAAACAAAGAGTAGATGCTATAATTATATCTGCTTCAAATGAAGAAGTTGCAAAAAAGGCTCAAGATTTACTTAAAAGAAATGTTTCAGAAGAAGAAATTAAAAAATCATTAAATCTTAATGAAAAGGTTGAGGTAATTATAACAAGTGGAATTTTTGAAATTAATCAAAGAGAATTACCAGAGAACTTTGAAACAAAACCTGGTATTTCAAAAATTTATACGAATGATGGTTCTTTTGTCGTTGTAAAAGTGAGTAAAATACTAGAACCTTCTGTAAAATTATTAGAAGAGGTCAAAGGAAAAGTGATGAGTAATTATCAAACTTATTTAGAAGTTAATTGGATGAAAGAGCTTCGAAATAAGAATGAAGTTGTTATTAATAAAAAGGCCTTAAAAAAGATAAAGAAGGAATTTAAAAATTAATGAATAAATTAATAATTTTTTTATTTTCATTTTTATTTGTTGCCTGTAATTTTTTTAAGCAGGATAACGAAAAGCTCCCTATTGCAAGAGTTAATGACACTTATTTATACTTTGATGATATTAAAGAGTTAGTCGCTCAGACTGCATCAAAAGAGGATAGTTTATTAATTATAAGCAATTTTATCAATAGATGGGCAACCCAGCAATTACTAATAGACCAATCTAAAATTAATCTTCCTCAAGAAAGGCAAGATGCTTTTGATGAATTAGTAAATGATTATAAAGTAGATCTATACACTGAAGCATATAAAGGGTCAATTGTTTCGCGTCAATTAGATAGTACAGTAACTCAAGGCCAGTTGCAAAGTTTTTATGATACTAATAAGGAAAACTTCAAATTAAATGGAGAGTTATTAAAGGTTAGGTATATACAAGTAGATGAAAATTTTTCTAATTTATCTAGAGTTAAAGAAAAATTGAATCGTTTTAATGAAGAAGATAAATCGAGTTTAAATGATTTAAGTATACAGTTTAAATCGTTTAATTTTAATGATTCAATTTGGGTTAAAAAGGAAGCTTTGATTGAAGTTCTCCCTGTTTTGAAAAACAAAAGCCGTCAAGTGTTAAAAAAATCTAATTTTACACAATTACAAGACTCATTAGGAGTATATTTGGTGAAAATTGAA
>JAHRWC010000096.1 GCA_019090365.1 Flavobacteriaceae bacterium | reverse complement strand
TGAGCATGAATATGCTGTAACTACTGAAGCTGATACTAAAGTAGTTCGCAAAGGAAAAGAAGTTCATATTTATATGACAATGATTCGTAGTCACTTTGCTCCAGATAATATTGAAGGTGTAAAAGTGGGTGACAAGGTGTATTTCCACGTTACCAATTTAGAACAAGATTACGATGTACCTCACGGTGTAAGTATGATTGGTGCTAATACTTCAGAGTTATTAATTATGCCAGGACAAACAGAAACATTTGTATGGGAACCTAAACAAGTAGGTGTTTGGCCATTCTATTGTACAGATTTCTGTTCAGCATTACATCAAGAGATGCAAGGATACGTAAGAGTTTCTCCAGCATCTTCTGATCTAGAGTTATCTTGGTCATTAGGAGAAGATTAATTGTTTTTAGTAGTGGAAGTATTTTATTGATTAGTGATTAGTTGTATTTCCAAATTGAAGGCGGGAGTTGTTAATTTCTCCCGCCTTTACTAAAACTCTTTATAAAATTAAACTAACTAGTCTATCATTATAAAATGCATAAAATAATTCATTGCAAATCTTCAACCAATAAGCAATGTTAGATTTTAATGCGCTAACCTGATGTTTCTTAGCAACCTAATCTGTAAAAAAGTTGCACAATTTCAAAATAAAATACTATGAAAAAGTCACGTTTAATAATGATTATTGGATCCCTTCTAATTTTAGGATTATTCATTTTTCCTTTATGGAATATCACACTTGAAGCTCCTCAATATCCTACTCCCTTAGGAATGGATATTTATATTAATGATTTTGCAGATGCACACCCTCATGACATTAAAAATATTAATTTAATGAATCACTATGTAGGTATGCAATACATTCCTGAAAGCATTCCTGAATTCAAAATATTTCCAGCTGTAATTATTACGATGGCTATCTTAGGATTACTAATTGGGTTTAAAGCTAATTACAAATGGTTTATGGGTTGGTGTATTGTAATGGTAATCTTAGGTGCTGCAGGTATTTATGATTTCTATTTATGGGAACATGATTATGGACATAATTTAGATCCTAAAGCCATCATGAATTTTAAAAATCCTGATGGTAGTGTTATGGGCTTTCAACCTCCATTATTTGGAACCA
This sequence comes from Flavobacteriaceae bacterium, assembly GCA_019090365.1. GTDB lineage: Bacteria > Bacteroidota > Bacteroidia > Flavobacteriales > Flavobacteriaceae > Marifrigoribacter. Next base: position 2,631 of record JAHRWC010000096.1, on the reverse strand, counting down.
AGTATATATTAAACTTTACCGCTCATTCTTATCCACAATTAGGAGCTTACTTTTTAGGAACTGGTATGTTTTTATCTTTTATTGCTTATTTTGTAGGCAAGAAAGAAAACAAATCTAAAGCTTAAAACATATGAAACGGTTATTTTATATCCTTCCATTACTTCTAATATTTGCTTGTAATATTCAACCCCAAGAAATTAATTATGGAGAAGATGCTTGTCATTTTTGTAGAATGACTATTGTTGACAAACAACATGCAGCTGAAATTGTAACAAGTAAAGGAAAAGCATTTAAATTTGATGCTTCAGAATGTATGATTAACCATCTTGCTGAAATCGATTCATCTACCGTAGGACTTTTTTTAATCAATGATTTTAATAGTCCAGGTGAATTAATCGATGCTACAAAAGCAACATTTATTATTTCAAAGAATTTACCTAGTCCGATGGGTGGTTTTCTTTCTGGTGTTTCCTCTAAAGAAGAAGCAGAAGCATTGCAAAAAGAAAAAGAAGGTACACTATATTCTTGGAATGAACTTTTAACCCATTATAAAAATAAATAATCATGTATCAAATTAAAGAAACAATTATCAATACAGAATTTAAGGGTTTAACTCCTGTAAAACTTGCGTCTAAAGATGCTTGTGAAACGATATTAATTTCTTTAGAAAAAGGACATGATTTCCCTGAGCACACCTCACCTAGAGATGCAACATTGGTAGTTTTAGAAGGAGATATAAAATTCATGATTAATGAAAAAACATATCTCCTTTTAAAACATCAAGTTTTTAACTTTCCCGCCAATATAAAACATTGGGTACATGCGAATGAAAATTCAAAATTTTTGATAATTCGCTAACCTTAATTTAATAGTTTTATATTCGTAATTCATTTTTAATCTTACAACTCAATTAATATTCTTACATTGAAAAGAACATCTATTTTCTATCTTTTAGGCTTTTTGTTATGCTGCGGATTTACCTCACAGGCAAAAACAATAGAGGTTTGTAAGACTTGTGATATAAAATCAATAAAAGAAGCAATCAATACTGCTGAAGATTTTGACACTATTTATATTAAAAAAGGAACTTATAAAGAATACAATATTGTAGTTGACAAACCTTTAACTATTATTGGAGAAGATCATCCAGTAATTGATGGTGAATTAAAAGGTGAGATTATTACAATTACGTCAGATAATGTAACAGTTGACGGACTTTTCATTATAAATGTTGGTACAAGTTACACCGAAGATTATGCAGCCATACGTGTCGTTAAAAGCAAGAATTTTTTAATTCAGAATTTAGTGCTTGAAAAATTATTCTTCGGAATTTATTTAGAAAAAGCAAGAGATGGAAAAGTCTTTCATAATAAAATAATCGGTGATGCTGAAGAAGAATATAATTCTGGAAACGGAATACAATTGTGGTATTGTAGAAATATAGAAATTGATAAAAATATCGTCACACATGTTAGAGATGGTATCTATTTAGAATTTTCAGATTTCTGCACAATTACAAACAATATTAGCTCTAATAATATTCGTTACGGACTTCATTTCATGTTTTCGAATGATGATTTATATAAAGGCAATACATTCGAAAATAATGGCGCTGGTGTTGCTGTAATGTTCTCAAAGAAGATAAAAATGCATTCAAATATATTTAAAGATAATTGGGGTTCTGCATCGTATGGTCTTCTTCTGAAAGAAATAAATGATTCTGAAATTTTCAATAACACATTTCAAGCAAATACGATTGGAATTAATATTGAAGGCTCTAATCGTGTAGATTATAAAAACAATGATTTTATAAGTAATGGTTGGGCAATTAAATCGAGAGGAGCTTGTTATGCAAATCACTTTACAAAGAATAACTTTTTGTATAACTCATTCGACTTGTCCTACAATAGTAAACTAAATGATAACACCTTCAATTATAATTATTGGAGTAATTATACAGGATACGATTTAGATAAAAATGGTGAAGGCGATGTGCCTTTCAGACCTGTTAAATTGTTTTCATATATTGTAAACAGAACACCTGAAACCATCATATTATTAAGGAGTTTATTTATTGATATTATAGATTTTTCAGAAAAAGTTTCACCAGTTTTTACGCCAGATAATTTAATGGATAGTTACCCTCAAATGAAAGAAATTAAGCATGATAGAAATTAAAGAGCTTCATAAAAAGTTTGGCAAAAACCTTGTATTGAAAGGAGTTGATCTCTCAATAAACGAAGGAGGTATTTTTGCCATACTAGGGCCAAACGGTTCAGGAAAAACTACCTTAATAAAAAGTATTTTAGGAATGGTAATACCTCAATCTGGGACTATTCAATTGAATGGGAAATCAATTAAAAAAGACTGGAAGTATAGAAATGAGATTGATTATTTACCTCAAATTGCAAATTTCCCAAACAATCTTACAGTAAGAGAATTAATAAAAATGATAAAAGATCTTAGAGCAAATAACACTTCTGAAGATCAACGATTAATCGAATTATTTAAGTTAGAACCTTTCCTTACTAAAAAACTAGGAACGCTGTCTGGTGGAACTAAACAAAAAGTGAATATTGTGCTTGCCTTCATGTTTAATAGTCCATTAATTATCTTAGATGAACCTACTAC
>JAHRWC010000095.1 GCA_019090365.1 Flavobacteriaceae bacterium | reverse complement strand
GATTTTTAAAACTTAAAATTATGTGTAAAATTAAGTCAAATCTTGTTCCAATTCACATTTTTCGAATAAATGTCGGTAGATATCTGACAAATAATCAGGAAATACTTAAAAATAGAAAAGCCACTCTTTAAAAAAAGTGGCTTATAACTATATTTTATGCAATGGTTATTTTTTACTTAACCACTCGTTTACAGATCCTGGATCCATAATAGATTCAACAAAAGTATATGCTCCTGTCTTAGGCGATTTTACCATTTTGATGGCTTTTGTTAAACGCTTAGAACCTGTTTGTAACGATGCTACTGATTTCTTTGCCATGGCTTATTATTTTATCTCTTTATGAACAGTCATCTTCTTTAGAATCGGATTAAATTTCTTAATCTGCATTCTATCAGGAGTGTTCTTTTTATTTTTTGTTGTTATATAACGTGAAGTTCCAGGTTGACCAGATTCTTTATGCTCTGTACACTCTAAAATTACCTGAACTCTATTTCCTTTACCTTTTGCCATTGTCTTAAGACTTTAATGCGTTTCGCTATTATTTTTTAAGATGACCGTTTGCACGTGCCTCTTTTATAACAGCAGAAATACCTTTTTTATTAATTGTTTTTAATACTGAAGTAGATACACGAAGTGTAATCCATTTATCTTCCTCAGGAATGTAAAAACGTTTCTTTACAAGGTTTATATTAAACCTTCTTCTCGTTTTATTCATCGCGTGAGACACGTTGTTTCCAAACATTGCTCTCTTTCCTGTAAGTTCACAAACTTTCGACATAAAATCTTTTTTTATTTTAAACAGGGTGCAAATTTAAATAAATTTATTGGTTTGACCAACAAAAGAAATTTAGTTTTTTAAAATTTCTTTTAGAAGTAATTCTAAAGCTTTATTTACAGCTTTTTCAATTACCCTTTCTCGAGGCTTTCCAAAGTCAAATTTTTCAGAAAAAATTCCTCTCGGACTAGCAATTGCAATATAAACTGTACCTACTTCATCTTTAGCTTCTCCCTTCTCAGGCCCTGCAATTCCTGTAGTTGCTATTGAGAAATCAGTTTCAAATAATCGGTTGGACTGTAGTGCCATTTCTTCAGCAACTTGATAACTTGCTACATTATGCTCTTTAATCGTTTCTTCCTTTACTCCTAAAATCTTTGTTTTAAATTTTGTTGCATAGGGAATTGTACTTCCCATAAAAAATTGTGAAGCTCCAGCTTTTGCAGAAATTTTTTCAGCTAAAGCTCCTCCCGTACAACTTTCGGAAAGACTTAAGGTATATTTTTTCTGAATCAGTAATTGAGCGATACGCTCTTCAATAGATGTTTCATCTTCATAACCAACAGCTATATCTTCAAGCATTTCGTACAATTGCTTCATTTGAGCATCTACTCCATTAATTACTTCTTCTTCCTTCATTCCTTTAGATGAAAGTCGAAGTCTTACTCTTCCTAATGAAGGCAAATAAGCTAGTTTAATAGATTTAGGCAGCTGTTCTTCCCAATCAAATACTCGTTTAGCAATTTCACTTTCACCCATTCCATAGGTAAGTAATGTTTTATGATATATATAGGGTAAATGAAAAATTGAAGCAATCTCGGGTAATACCTCACGCTTCATTAAATGTTTCATTTCATAAGGAACACCAGGCATAGAAACAAAAACAGTATTATTTTGTTCCATCCACATTCCAGGAGCTGTTCCAAAGTTATTTTTTAGAATTTTTGCTTTTGACGGCACCATTGCTTGCGCCATACTGTCCGGCAATAATGGATGCTTTGTAAACTTTTTAAACAACTCTTTAATATGAGTTAATACTTCTTTATTTTCAACTAAAGAATCATTAAAGTATTTACAAAAAGTTTGTTTTGTTATATCGTCTTTAGTAGGTCCAAGACCTCCTGTTACTAGCACAAGATCCACACGTTTTTCTGCTTCGGAAAGTGCTGCTAATATATGATCTTCGTCATCTTGTATTGTGGTGATTTGATGAACTTGAACTCCAATTTTATTAAGTTCTTGAGCCATAAACACAGAATTAGTATCTGTTATTTGACCTATTAAAATTTCATCACCAATCGTAATTAGTTCTGCTAACATTTATAGAGAGAAGTCTTCTTTTAATTCTTCAAAAACTTTTTTTAAGGTAGAGGAAACATTTTCTAGGTTTGCTTCAACTGCCGAAATACTTTTTAAGGTTTTTGTCCAAGATTCTATGGTAGTTATATCTTTTAACACATCGATTCCAAACATTTCAAGGTTCGGTTTCATTTTATGTGCAAATTGATACGTTAATTCTTTATTATTATTACTTATAGCTTCTTCCATCGACTCTAAATCGGGTGGAATCTCTTCTAGAAAAGTTTGCGCAACAACGCTCATAAAATCCTTATCTCCGTCTGCTATTACATTTAAACTTTCAATGGAATAATTTTTACTCATTTATTTTATTTTTATAGAAAACATTTCAACATCTTCAATGAATCCTTTTAATCTATCGTTAGAATTTACTTTTGAAACTCCCGCTGGTGTTCCCGTAAATATAACGTCTCCAATCTTAAGAGTAAAATATTTTGATATATATTCGATTAAGTCATCAATTTTCCACAACATTAATGCTGTATTTCCACTTTGAACTACTGTATTGTTCTTTTCTAACCTAAAATTTAACTCTTCAAGATTTGATAACGTATTTTTTTGCACAAAATTACTTATCACGGCAGAACCATCGAAACTTTTTGCTTTTTCCCAAGGCAATCCTTTTTCTTTTAATTGACTTTGTAAGTCTCTGGCAGTAAAATCAATACCTAGTCCTACTTCTGAATAATATTTATGAGCAAACTTTTTTTGAATATGCTTTCCTACTTTATTGATTTTAACAATAAGTTCTACTTCATGTTGTACATTATCTGAAAAGTCTGGAATAAAAAAAGGTTGTTTCTTAAGTAATATTGCAGTGTCAGGTTTTAAAAAAAGTACGGGGTCCTTAGGTCTTTCATTAGACAACTCCTCAATATGAGCAGCATAATTTCTACCTACACAAATAATCTTCATCTATAATTTGTTGTTTAATTTTCTAAGTTTTATTCTAGTTAACACCTTCTTAGTGTATAATGGAAAATCTGCATTTAACAACCATCCAAAATAGCCTGGTTCTTTTTCTAGTACCACTTCAACTTTTGTGCCTTTGTGTTTTCCAAAACTAAAAACTTCCTCTCCTTCTTTATTATAACCAACGAAACCTGCAAAATCTGCAAAGTTTTTATGCGAACTAAATTCAGCTAACACAGACATGTCATTTTCTAGATCATCATACCTTTCTAGTTGTGCTTTTAACACCTCATAAGTAGCCAACGTGTCTGCTTCAGCACTATGTGCATCAACAAGGTCTTTATCACAATAAAATTTATACGCAGCTTCTAAAGTTCTCTTTTCTTTTTTATGAAAGATCGTTTGAACATCCACCGCCAAATTTTTCTTTAAATCGAAATCTACCTCGGCTCTTAATAATTCTTCAGCCAATAAAGGAATATCAAAACGATTTGAGTTAAAACCACCTAAATCACTGTCCTTAATTAAAGCATATACTTTTTGTGATAATTCTTTAAAAGTAGGCTCATTTGCTACCATTTCATCAGAAATTCCGTGAATCGCAGTGGTAACTGCAGGAATCTTCATCTCTGGGTTCACACGCCAAGTATGGCTTTCTTTATTTCCGTTAGGAAAAACTTTAAGAATGGATATTTCAACAATTCTATCTTTAGAAACATTGACTCCAGTCGTTTCTAAATCGAAAAAACAAATGGGTTTATTTAGTTTTAATTCCATTAAAATCAATTCTGTATTAAAGGTTTATAATCTACACCTCTCTATTACTATCCCAAGCTTCTAAGTAATCTGCCACGGCTTTTACAAATTGTCCGCCTAAAGCTCCATTTACTACTCTATGGTCATATGAATGAGATAAGAACATTTTATAGCGTATTCCAATAAAATCACCATCTGGAGTTTCAATTACAGCAGGAACTTTTCTTATGGCTCCTAAAGCCAAAATTCCAACCTGAGGCTGATTGATAATTGGAGTTCCCATAATGCTTCCAAAAGTACCTACATTGGTTACAGTATACGTCCCACCTTGAATATCATCTGG
>JAHRWC010000094.1 GCA_019090365.1 Flavobacteriaceae bacterium | reverse complement strand
TGTACATCACCTTTTTCAATTCCTAATTTATCTGAAATTTTAGCTACGATATCTGCTTTAGTCATTATTCAATTTTTTTAATAATTAATTTTAATTTCAAGATGGCAAAGATAAGGTTTTTATAATCAAAAAATCAAACCTTAAACCATTAAAATATAAATAGATAAAGGCTATTTTAGCTAAATGGCAAAAAACGCTTCTTTTTTTTCTAAAAGACTCATAGTGTGGTACATGGAAAATAAGCGAGAGCTGCCATGGAGAAATACAACGAATCCATATAAGATATGGTTATCAGAAATAATGCTTCAGCAAACGCGTGTTGCACAAGGATTACCTTATTATTTGAAGTTTTGTGAGTCATTTCCAAAAATTGAAAACCTAGCAAATGCTTCAGAAGAAGAAGTGTTAAAGTTATGGCAAGGTTTAGGTTATTATTCTCGAGCAAGAAATTTACATACAACTGCAAAATATGTTTCAGAAGAATTAAAAGGTGTGTTTCCTAATAATTATAAAGAACTTCTTAAATTAAAAGGAGTTGGCGATTATACCGCAAGTGCTATTGCTTCGATTTGTTATAATGAAGCTACTGCTGTTGTCGACGGAAATGTATATCGAGTTTTGTCTAGAGTCTTTAATATAGATACACCTATTAATAGTACCCAAGGAATAAAAGATTTTAAATTATTGGCTCAGCAGTTAATAGATTCAAAAATTGCTGGTAACTACAATCAGGCAATAATGGAATTTGGTGCCCGATATTGTATGCCTCAAAATCCAGATTGTACAAATTGTATTTTTAATGATAAGTGTCTGGCATTTCAGAAGAAAAAAGTAAAAGAATTACCTGTAAAATTAAAAAAGACAAAAGTTAAGGATCAGTACTTTAATTATATAGTAATAATTTCTGAAAAGAATACAACCATCATGCACCAACGTATTCAAAAAGGAATTTGGCAACAATTATATGAGTTTCCTTTAATAGAAACTCAATCTGAAATTAATTATGATCAATTAAAGATGCGTGAAGATTATAATGATTTGGTTTCAAAATATCAATTGACCTCAATTTCATTATATAATGAAACTTCAATAGTACATAAACTTTCACATAGAAATTTACACACACGTTTTTGGATCGCTGAAACTTCTCAATTACCTAAAGAAAGTATTGATGTCGATACAGTTACAGAATATCCTGTGCCAGTATTAATTCAGAATTTTATATCAGAATTCTTTCAGAAAGAAGAAATTAATTAAAAGAAATGGTTCATTTAATAATTGAAAAAAATACTTATATTTAAAACACAAAATATAACTTTGCAAATTAATTAAAACTATTACGATGAGTGGAACGATAAATAAAGTAATGTTGATTGGGCATACAGGTGATGAAGTGAAAATGCATTATTTTGAAGGCGGAGGAAGTATTGGTAGATTCCCTCTTGCAACAAATGAAACTTACACCAATAAAACCACTGGTGAAAAAGTGAGCAACACAGAATGGCATAATATTGTGGTTAGAAATAAAGGTGCTGAGATTTGCGAAAAATACCTTAAAAAAGGAGATAAAGTATATATTGAAGGTCGTTTAAAGACACGTAAATGGCAAGATGATAAAGGGAACGATCGTTATAGTACTGAAATTCAATGTACAGATTTTACATTTTTAACTCCAAAGAATGAAACAGGAGGAATGCAGCAAAACTTGAGTGGAAACCAAAGTCAGAGTTCTCCACAACCAAATGTTGAGACTCCTGCAAGTGCGCCTGTAAACGATGATGATTTACCATTTTAATTAAAATATTTTGGACCTAGAACCTCCCAGTTTATTGTTTTTATCGCTTTTAAGTATTACGCATATTACAAGTATTGTAATTTTACTTGTGCTACTTCTTTGTTCTGCATTAATTTCTGGTGCTGAAGTAGCTTTCTTTTCCTTAAGCCCATCCGATTTTGAAGATAAAACAAATGGACCTGGAGAAACTACTGAGCCAGCTCCATCTGGGAAATTAGAAATAGTTAAAAAACTACTTTCTAAACCTAAAAAGTTATTAGCTACTATTCTTGTTGCAAATAATTTTATAAATATTGCTATTGTATTACTGTTTGCTTCCTTAGGAGATTTGTTTTTTTCAGGATTAAAAACAGAGTTTTATGGAGTCAATCCTCGATTTATTGCAGAAGTAGGATTAGTCACCTTTTTAATCTTACTCTTTGGAGAAATTTTACCTAAGATTTATGCAAATCGAAATAAAGTAAAATTTGCTAGCTTTATGTCGCACCCTTTGAAGGTTTTAGATACTTTATTATATCCAATAAGCACACCAATGCAAAAAACTATTGAGTATATTGAAAAAAGATTTGGCAAGAAAAATTCAGGTATTAGTGTAGATCAATTATCACAAGCATTAGAGTTGACTTCTGAAGAAGATACCACAAGAGAAGAACATAAAATTTTAAAAGGCATTGTGACCTTTGGTAATACAGATACCAAACAGGTAATGAAACCAAGAATGGATATTTTTGCTTTAAGTGAAGAAGCAATTTATAAGGATATTATACCTGAAATTATCTCACATGGATTTTCAAGAATTCCCGTATTTAAAGAGAATATCGATACCATTACTGGTATTATTTATGTGAAAGATTTACTGCCACATATTGATGAAAAAACATTCGATTGGAAATTATTAATTAGAGAACCTTATTTTATTCCTGAAAATAAAAAGCTAGACGATCTTTTGAATGAATTTAAAGAAATGAAAATGCATCTTGCAATTGTAGTTGATGAATATGGAGGAACCAGCGGATTAATTTCTTTAGAAGATATTATTGAAGAAATTGTTGG
>JAHRWC010000093.1 GCA_019090365.1 Flavobacteriaceae bacterium | reverse complement strand
CCACCAAGATCTACACGCGTAAGATCGTCGGCAGCGTCAGATGTGTATAAGAGACAGGGTAAGGCTTTAGCAACCTTAAGAAAAAATATAGAAAATATTTAATATACAGTAGGGTAAAAGTATAGTTACCTGTTATATAACTGTTGAATAAAAAGAAATGAACAAAGATATTCTATTAGCCAAATGGCTTAATAATGATATTTCAAACCAAGAGCTAGAAGAGCTTAAAGCTTCTCCAGCCTATGCTTCGTATATAAAAATTGCTGAAGCAACCTCTCAATTGACTACTCCTAATTTCGATTCGAAATCTAATTTTGATGCTATATCAAATAGACTTCAGAAAGAGAAAGAAGTAAAAGTAGTTACCATGAAACCATTTGCTACTTTCTTAAAAATAGCAGCAGTTTTTGCTATTATTTTTGCAGGTTACTTATTTGTAGATACACTAGACACAACTATTGAAACTCAAGTTGCTGAAAAAGAAACATTTTTTCTTCCAGATAACTCTGAAGTTGTTTTAAATGCTAATTCAGAAATTAATTATAACAAAAAGAATTGGGATGCTTCTAGAGAGCTTGATTTACAAGGTGAAGCTTATTTTAAAGTTGCAAAAGGAAAAAAGTTTAGCGTAAACACCAATAATGGTGTAGTTGAAGTTTTAGGAACACAATTCAATGTTTTTAATCGTGAAAATTCATTTTTCATTAATTGTTTTGAAGGATTAGTAAGTGTTTCTTATAATGATACAATTATTAAATTACCTGCAGGACATTCATTAAAAGTTGATAATGGGCGTTTTATATCACATGAGCAAACTAATAAAGTAATTCCTACTTGGACTACTAATGAAAGTTATTTTGAAAATGTTACCTTAGCTTTAGTTTTAAAGGAAATTGAAAATCAATATCCAATAAAAATTAACACTAAGAACGTTAATGTGACGAAGCATTTTTCTGGAACTTTCCCTCATGACAACCTAAATTTAGCGTTGAAATCGATTTGTGATCCGTTGAATCTTGCTTATACCATTAATGGCAAAGAAGATGTAACGCTCTATGCAAAAAGCAGCAAGTAAAAGATTACTCTTATTCTTACTACTTATACTTTTTACTTCCAAAATCATTGGACAAATATCTTCTGAAAAAAATCCACTAATTTCTATTCTGAAGCATTTAGAAGAAAAACATGATATCCGTTTTTCATATGCAACTGAAGATGTCGATGAAATATTTATAATTTCTCCTTCTGAAAATATTAGTTTAGAAAAAAGTTTAGCCTATTTAAATGAAGCAACTTCATTAAATTTCATTAAAATTAATGAAAGATATATTACTGTTCAAAACAAAAAAGGCACAGGACTGAAATGTGGTATCATAGTAAATTCAGATACAAATCTTCCACTTAATGGCGCTGAAATAAAATTTCTAAACACTACAAAAACAACCTTTTCAAACAAAAGTGGATTGTTTTATTTTCCAACAAAAAAATATTCAGGTTTAATTAAAATTAGTCACTTAGGATTTCAAGATATAATCATTAATAGTAAAGAATTTGATAAAGGATGTCTTTCAATCTCTATTTTTCAAGAAGCTTCGCTTTTAGAACAGGTTCTAATTGAACATTATTTTACAGAAGGTATCCAAAAAAATGTAGATGGTTCTTTTAAGCTAAATTCTAAAAACAATGGTTTAGTTCCTGGGCAAACAGAAAATGATGTATTTCAAATAATACAAGTGTTACCTGGTATTGAAAGTATTGACGAATCGATTTCAAACATAAATATAAGAGGAGGAACTCAGGATGAGAACCTAATACTTTGGGATGGAATAAAAATGTATCAAAATGGGCATTTCTTTGGTTTAATTTCTGCTTTTAATCCCGATTTAACTAAAAATGTGACCGTTTATAAAAATGGAACAAATGCACGTTTTGGTGAAAGTGTATCTGGAATTGTTGATATGAAATCAAGCAATTCATTAACCAATGAAATTGAAGGTGGCGTTGGACTTAATTTAATAAACGCAAGTGCTTTTTTAAGTATTCCTATTACAAAAAATCTAGGCGTTCAAGTATCTGGAAGAAGTTCCATAAACAACATCATTGAAACTGGAGTTTACAACTCGTATTCTAATAAGATTTTTCAGGATACTGAAATTTTAAGCTTAATAAGTAATCCAACGACATTAACTGTTTCAGCTGATGAGAATTTTAGCTTTTATGATGTAAGTGGAAAAGTTCTTTGGGATTTTTCTGAAAAAGACAAACTCCGGGTTAACTTTTTAAATATTGATAACTCTTTAGATTTTAAAGAAACCATAAATGAAACTTCTCAATCTAAAACGAGTGATTTAAAACAGCAAAGTAATGCTAGTGGTATCTCTTGGGAGCGCCAATGGAATGATAAAATATCTTCAAACTTATTGGGATATCGTTCCTACTATTTGTTAAATTCTCTCAACCAAGACATCTTTACAGAGCAGACTCAAATGCAAGAAAACAAGGTGCTGGAAACCGGTATTAAATTAGATGCAAAAATAATGCTTTCAGAAAAAATTAATCTACAAACTGGTTATCATTTATCTGAAGTTGGAATCGAAAATTTACAGAACATTAGTATTCCAAGTTTTACAAGTAAAGAGAAAGAAGTATTACGTACTCATGTTTTATATGGAAGCTCAACCTTTAAGCCATTTTCAAACAAAACTATCATTACTAGCGGCCTTCGTGTTAATTATTTTTCAAATTTCGATGAGATTGTTATAGAACCTAGATTAAGTATACATCAAAAGCTAGGAGGAGGTTTTGCAATAGAAACTCTTGGAGAGTTTAAAAGTCAAACTACCACACAACGAATAGACTTCCAAAGTGATTTTTTAGGTGTAGTTAAACGTCGTTGGACATTATCAAACAATGAAGACATTCCAATAATAAAAAGCAAACAAATTTCTCTAGGATTCCTCTATAACAAAAATGATTGGTTTTTAAATATAGAAGGGTTTATAAAAAATGTAAATGGTATTACTACTGCTAACCAAGGATTTCAAAATCAATTTCAATTTGAAAGATCAATTGGAGATTACCATGTAAAAGGAATTGAATTTGTATTGAATAAAAAAAGCAACACTTTAAGCACTTGGTTTAGCTATACTTACTTGAAGAATGACTATGATTTTCCTGATTTAACTCCTTCAAAATTTCCAAATAATTTAGACATAAAACATTCAGCTACACTTGCTAGTTCATATCAATTAAATAACTTTAAAGTTGCATTAGGTGTAAATTGGCATCGCGGAAAGCCTTTTACAACACCAAATGAAGCAGATGAAATAATTAATATTGACGGAGTAAATACAATCAATTTTAATAGCCCAAATGAAGATAATCTACCAGATTATTTTCGGGTTAATATCTCTGCTGAATACCTTTGGAAGCTATCAAATAAGTTTGACTTAAAACTTAATGCAGCATTGTTAAATGTATTAGACAGAAAGAACACAATAAACATTCGTTATGCACTAAATAGCAATGATATTGGTGAAACTCATATAAGTAAAGTGGAAGAGGTCTCTTTAGGATTTAGTCCAAATTTTTCTTTTCAACTTTTGTTTTAACTCAATTACATTCTTTCTGGCATCTTAATACCAAGTACTGAAAAAGCAGTTTTAATAACTTGACCTACAGCACTAGAAAGCTGTACTCTAAAGTTTTTCTCAATCTCTTTTTCTGCACCAAATATTGAAATATTTTGAAAAAAGGAATTATACAACTTTACCAAGTCATACGTATAGTTTGCTATAAGTGCAGGGCTATATTGACTTGCTGCTAGTTGTAAAGTTTCTGGAAATAATTGTAACTGTTTTAACAATTCTTTCTCTTTAGACTGTAATGTTATTCCGTCAAAAGAAATATTTGAAACCTCTCCTGCTTTTCTCAATATAGATTGAATACGGGCATAAGTATATTGTATAAAAGGACCTGTATTACCTTGAAAATCAACACTTTCTTCTGGATTAAAAAGAATTCGCTTTTTAGGATCAACTTTTAATATATAATACTTCAATGCTCCTAAGCCAATCATATGGTATAAATCTTCTTTTTCTTCTTCTGAAAAATCATCAATCTTACCAAGTTCTTCACTAATTTTTTTGGCTGTTGCAGCCATATCACTAATTAGATCATCAGCATCAACTACTGTTCCTTCACGGCTTTTCATTTTTCCTGAAGGCAAGTCAACCATTCCATAACTCAAATGAAATAAATTTTCAGCCCAATTAAAACCTAATTTTTTTAATATTAGAAATAACACTTTAAAATGGTAATCTTGCTCATTCCCAACAGTATAAATCATCCCTCCAACATCTGGATAATCTTTAGCTCGTTGAATTGCAGTACCAATATCTTGGGTCATATATACAGCTGTACCATCACTACGTTGAACTATCTTTTCATCTAATCCATCCTCTGTAAGATCACACCATATTGAACCATCTTCTTTTTGGTAAAAAACATCTTTAGCAATTCCTTCTTTAATCACTTCCTTACCTAACAAATAGGTGTTACTTTCATAATAAAGTGTATCAAAATCAACTCCAATGGCTTCATAGGTTTTATCAAAACCATTATATACCCAGCCATTCATTTTCTTCCAAAGTGATACTACTTCTTCATCTCCAGCTTCCCATTTAATAAGCATTTCTTGTGCTTCTACAAGCATTGGAGCTTGAACTTTTGCTTCCTCTTCAGTAAGTCCTTCAGAAATTAACTGTGAAATTTCCTTTTTGTATTCTTGATCAAATTTTACGTAATAATTTCCTACTAGTTTATCACCTTTTAATCCTGTAGAATCTGGAGTTTCTCCATTTCCATATCGTTCCCAAGCCAACATACTTTTGCAAATATGAATCCCACGATCATTTACTATCTGAGTTTTATATACTTTTTTTCCTGATGCTTTTAAAATTTCAGCAACAGAATATCCTAACAATACATTACGAACATGACCTAAATGCAAAGGTTTGTTGGTATTTGGAGATGAATATTCTACCATCATTGCATTATCACTTTCTGAAACTTTTCCGAAGGAAGAAAAATCTGAAACTTCTGAGAAAAAAGAAAGGAAATAAGCATCACTAATCACCAAGTTTAAAAAGCCTTTTACAACATTAAAATTGATTACCTCATCAACATGTTCAACTAGAAATGTACCAATTGACTCCCCTATTTGCACAGGATTACCTTTTACAACACGTAACATTGGAAATACGACCACAGTAATATCACCTTCAAATTCTTTCCTTGTAGCCTGAAACTCTACAGTGTCAAGGGAAGCATTGTATAACTGACTGATAGCCAATTTTACTTTTTCTGATAAAATATTTTGAAGACTCATAACTGATTTTTAAGGCTGCAAATATACAGGTTTTGTTTTTTAGGAATGAAGTTAAATTTAAGTGTTATTTTCTATCTTTTGGCAAGAATACTTCTGCCATCATACAGCGTGCACTTCCACCACCACATGTTTCAATAGTTTGTAAATCACTACTCAAAATTTTAGCATGTGCTTCAATCTTATTGATTTGATCTTGTGTTAAGCTATCATGAGCTGCTTTACTCATAACCATGTATTTTTCTCCATTTGCTCCTTTTACTTGTAACATATTACCCGCAAAATGATGCATTTGTTCTTCAGAAATTGCAATAACTTGCTTTTTATCTTCTTTTAAGTTTTTAAGAACAAACTTTTTTTCTTTTTTATCATCAATTGAATCAAGACAAATGATAGCAATATTTTCTCCTAAAGCCATTAAAACATTAGTGTGATAAACTGGTAATCGTTTACCATCCTTTGTTTGTAATGCATTAAAAATCACTGGTGAGTATTCAAAATCTTCACAAAACTCAATAATTAAATCTTCATGAGCTCGATCTGACAATGCACAATACGCTTTACTATTCACTCTATCCAAAAGAAGGCTTCCAGTTCCTTCAAGAAAAACACCTTCTTCTTCAGCCTCTGTGTAATCTATTATATCTTTAATTATAAACCCTTCTTTCTCCAAGCGAACAATAGTTTCCTCTCTACGTTCCCTTCTTCTATTTTCAGCAAACATAGGATATAATGCAACATTTCCGTTTTCATGAAAACTGACCCAATTATTAGGGAAAATAGAATCTGGAGTATCGTATTCTAATTTATCATCTTCAACAATCACTTCTACACCAACTGCTCTTAATTTTTCTACAAAAGCATCAAATTCAGCTTGAGCTTTTGCATTTATCTCATTATTTTCAATACTCATTTCTTCTTGAAAATAATTATTTACTGCTGTTTCTTCATTCATCCTAAAAGTTACTGGACGAATCATTAAAATGGTGTTGGTAATTTGTTGCATACTTAAAATTATTAGTATGCAAAAATATAAAAGTTAAACAATCTTATAGCCTTAAAAAGAAAAAGACTTGGGCCTTTCTTACCCAAGTCT
>JAHRWC010000014.1 GCA_019090365.1 Flavobacteriaceae bacterium | reverse complement strand
TTAATGCCCTTTGCTTTTAAAAAGCAAACAAAAAATTTCTTAAATGATTTTAAAAACTTCGCTGAAAAAGGCATTACTGTAAATAAAAATTAAATGAATACTCAAATAAAAATGATTTGGGATTTTAGAGGAGAAAGTGCCCAAAAAATTGCTGAGCATCATGCAATTCACCTTAAAGAATATATTGCTCTTGAAGACATAAATGATGCCTTTGTAGATACAGAAATTGTTTCACCTATGCATACTATTGCTTTTTTAGTTGTAGATGAAACACTTATGAATCCATTAAGAGAAAAATTAAAACCACACAGAGGACAAAAATATCTCAAATAATACACTAT
The DNA here is from genome assembly GCA_019090365.1 of Flavobacteriaceae bacterium. Taxonomy (GTDB): domain Bacteria; phylum Bacteroidota; class Bacteroidia; order Flavobacteriales; family Flavobacteriaceae; genus Marifrigoribacter. The sequence continues at coordinate 4,443 of JAHRWC010000014.1, read as the reverse complement.
TATAAAAATGGCATTACTTTTGTCTTTTATTAATTTCAAACACTAAAAATTAAATAATGAAAAAAATTACCTTACTTCTTATCATCGCTTTATTTAGCTTTCAAATGAATGCTCAATCTAAAGTAGGAACCATTGATGTAGAATTTATACTATCAAAAATGCCTGATTTAGAGAAAGTTAATACAGATATTCAAGCTTATGGTACTGAATTAGAAACAGAAATACAAGCACAATTAACGGGTTACCAGGACATGGTAAAGACTTATCAAGAAAAGGAGAAAAGCTATACAGATCCTATGAAAAAAATTAAACAAGATGAAATCATAAAAAAAGAAGGAGAGATTAAAACTTTACAGCAAAATTCATCAAAATTATTACAGATAAAACAAAGTGAACTTATGCGTCCTTTGTATAAAAAAATTGGAGAAAATTTAGAGGCAGTAGCTAAAGAGCAAGGGTTTTCTCAAGTTTTAACGATCAACAATACGATTGCATATTTAGATCAACAATACGACTTAACATTAACTGTTATGAAAAATTTAGGTTTACCAACTGAATAATCAATTTTACAGAAAAAACATTAAATAGGCTTCTAATTATCTAGAATAATTAGGAGCTTCTTTTGTTATAGTCACATCGTGAGGATGACTTTCATTAATACCAGAAGCTGTAATTTTCACAAACTTAGCAGATTCTTTTAATGTATTAATATCCTTAGCTCCACAATAGCCCATACCAGCTCTAAGACCACCAATAAATTGAGTCATACTCTCTAATAAATCACCTTTATAAGGAACTCTACCAACAATACCTTCAGGGACTAGTTTTTTAATATCGTCTTCAACATCTTGAAAATAACGATCTTTCGATCCTTGCTTCATCGCTTCAACAGATCCCATTCCTCGATACGATTTAAACTTTCTTCCTTCATAGATAATCGTTTCTCCTGGCGATTCTTTTGTTCCGGCTAATAATGATCCTAACATTACACAATCTGCTCCTGCAGCAATAGCTTTTGGAATATCACCTGTATAACGAATTCCTCCATCAGCAATCACTGGCACTCCACTTCCTTTAATCGCTTCTGCAACTTCTAGTACCGCAGAAAATTGTGGGAATCCAACACCTGCAACTACACGAGTTGTACATATAGAACCTGGCCCAATTCCAACCTTTACGGCATCTGCACCTGCCTCAACTAAATATTTAGCTGCTTCTGGAGTTGCGATATTACCCACAATTACATCTAAATCGGGGAATTTGCCCTTCACTTGTTTAAGCACATCTACAACACCTTTTGTATGTCCGTGAGCAGTATCAATAATTACAGCATCCACTTGAGCATTTACTAAAGCTTCAGCTCTATCTATAGCATCTGCAGTAACACCTAATGCAGCTGCAACTCTTAAACGACCATATTGATCTTTATTAGCGATAGGCTTTTGAGTCACTTTTGTAATGTCTCTAAAAGTGATTAGACCTAAAAGTTTACCTGAATCATCTACTACAGGAAGTTTTTCTATTTTATTTTTCTGAAGAATTATTTCTGCTTCTCCTAAAGAAGTTCCTTTACTTACAGTAACTAAATTTTCAGTAGTCATTACTTCTGAAAGTGATCTGTCATAATTTTTCTCGAAACGAAGGTCACGATTGGTAACAATCCCAATTAATTTTCCAGCATCATCAATTATTGGAATTCCTCCAATGCTATATTCCTTCATTGTGTTTTGAGCGTCCCCAACTGTAGCTGTTTCTGGAAGTGTCATAGGATCATGAATCATTCCACTTTCAGCACGTTTTACTTTTCTCACTTCATTGGCCTGAGCTTCAATCGACATGTTTTTATGCAAAACTCCGATTCCTCCCTCACGAGCCATAGCCATAGCCATAGCACTTTCAGTAACAGTATCCATTGCAGCTGAAACCACAGGTACATTCAAAGTAATATTTCTTGAAAATTTTGTTTTTATGGAAACTTCTCTGGGTAAAACTTCAGAAAAAGCTGGTACTAAAAGTACATCATCGTAAGTTAAACCTTCTCCTAGAATTTTGCTATTGTGTGCAGTCATCGCAATTAAAATTAATTTCCAAAGATTGGAATTGGGTTACTATTTAATTGCGTGCAAATATACTACTTTTTGTTGGTCTTTAGCCCTTTTTTGATAATTGTAATAAAATTGCTACCGCGCTTACTACAAATACTAAAGTCATCAGTATACCCGATATCATCACAATATATTTCATCCATAAAACACCATTCCATAAAAAGTAAATACCACCAAAGGTTAAAATGATTGAAATAAATGGTTCAACCATTAAAAAGGACTTCAATTTTGCTGGTAAAGATGTTATGGCTACTAATCCTCCTAACAAAAAGAAGATAAAAGATATGGACAATACATGGGTATGAAGTATTGTAAGCATTTCTCTTTCACCTTTTTTAAAAACCATAACCTCAGCTTCCTCGTTTTCTTCGTTCCCTAAGTAGTTAATTTCCATTCCATCTGGTGAAGAAGAGTCTGTCTGATTCACAAACATTAATCCGGTAAAATATCCAACACTTAACACCAAAACAAAAGCAGCAATAAATGTTTTTATATACTTCGGAAAGGTATGTATGAGGCCGTGAATTTGCATTAAATAAGTTTTAAATCTTGAAGTTGCGCTAAGCTACTCAATAAATCATTAACTGCTATTGTCATTGATTTAACTGAAATAGTAGCTCCACTTATAGGAATAATATTGTTATTATAAATTAACTCTGAAGAAGAGTCCTTACCTATAAATTGTTTTAGCCAGCGCTTACTGCTTATCTCTCCACCATATTCTTCACGGTAAATTAATACAGTACTTTTTGTAATGATAAACTCTGAATCGAATAACACAAGATAATCAAAAGTAGCGGTTTTACTTTTTGCATTTCCCATATACCCATATCCTAAAAATTTATCATTTTCAAGAATTTCAAAGAGGTTGCCTTGACTAAAATCTGATTTTAATTGTAATTGTATTTCTTCAGAAAAGGTAATTTTATTTTTAGAAAAGCCATCGGTTTCATAAAACTTTGATATGACTTTATTCGCCTTTTTTTCTGCTCGATTGGGAGGAAAAAAAGCAAAGCTTATAAAAACACAAAAAAATAATAAACAGGCTTTCTGAAACATGATACAAATATATTATAATTTAATATTTAAAAATCAGCAAAACCTCTACTGATGAAAATAGAGGTCTTGCTTTATAATAACACAAAAACTAGAACCAAACTCCTACTCCGAAGTTTAGTTGATTTGCTACTTCACCACCATCTACATTATTATCTTTTATTTGATAGTCACCTTTAACTACAACACCTGGAGCAATATGATAGCTTAATCCGGCTGTAATATCAGTTCTATTATAAGCATCATTTTCAATTAGTGCACCATCTGTATTTGCATGTGTATCATATGCTTCATAACGAGCAAAAGCAAATAATTTTTGTTTTGCTGTCAGTGGCAGTAAATTATAAGCTCCTTCAACATAGTATCCCATTAAAGCTGAACCTAAATCTTTTCCTGTTAGATTATTATAATCTTCAGTATCGCTTAAAGAAGCATATACAAACTGTCCTCTTGCTGTAAATCTTTTGAAGTTATAACGAGCGTCAAAACCAACCATAGAAATTCCAATTGAAGATCCATCAATTTCATCGATACCATCTTCAGCTTGTGTTTTCCCAAAGTAACCTGAAAGTCCAAGACGTAATCCAGGCATTCCGTAGTAATCTAATTTTGCTGCAAAATTTGGTGTATCTATAGTAGATTGGATCCCTTTTTGTCTTCCTCCACGTAATCCATTACTTCCTTTTAGTAAACCATTAACCTCATCTCCATTTGCTTCAGAAGATTTAAATCCGTTAAAGATATAAGCTTGATAGCTTAAAGATGCATTTGGAATTCTACCATTTACACCAACTCCAATTTCACGCCAAGTTGTAGGTACAATTTTGTTATCTACAGAGGTACGTTCAACACCATTAAAAGTAGTTGGCTCATGGTATTCATTTACGATTCCCATAGGCACCAACATTAAACCACCACGAAGACTTACATTGTCTGCTACGTTATAGTTAATGAATGCTTGTTCTACAAATACTTCTTTTACATGTTCAAATTCAATTTCAGTAATAAATTGAACTTCATCGTTAAACTTATATCCTGCCATTATCACCAAACGCTGAACGTCTAGCTCTCCATTATCGCCTTCTGGTTGGTTGTATGTAATTTCACCATACCCTCCAATAGTTAAAGGACTTCCTGAAGTGTTAGCCAACATTCTTTGAGCAGTGTTAATTTGCTTCTCAGAAGTTACTTTTGTTGAATCTTGTGTTGTTTGTGCGAAAGTGATACTTGCAATGAATAAAGCTGCAAATAATGTAATTTTTTTCATTTATTTTTATTTAGA
>JAHRWC010000092.1 GCA_019090365.1 Flavobacteriaceae bacterium | reverse complement strand
TAGTACATGAAATACTTAGGGCAAGTAATACTAAAAGAAAGGAAATGCGCATTAATTATTTTTTTTTCAAAAGTAAACAAAACTATTTATGCTATTATGATACCTTTGCAAACAATTTTGAAACAAATGAAACTTCATCGTAATTTAGTATTTGCAACCATAGATTCTCTTCATCTTATCTTTAATGAAAAGAAACAAGCAGATAAAGTACTTAAAAACACACTTAAAAGAGATAAACGTTGGGGCTCTAGAGATAGAAGCTTTATTGCAGAAACCACCTATGATATAGTTCGTTGGAAGCGCTTGTACGCAAAGATTGCTGAGGTTAAAGAACCTTTTGATCGCCCTAATTTATTTAGAATGTTTTCTGTTTGGGCTACTTTAAGAGGTATATCACTTCCAGATTGGAAACAAATTGAACCTACTCCAACTCGAAAAATTAAAGGTAGATTTGACGAATTTTCAAAAATTAGAAAATATAAAGAGTCTATTCCAGATTGGTTAGATGAATTAGGAGTAAAAGAATTAGGTGCTAAATGGGATGCAGAAATAAGTGCATTAAATAAACAAGCTGATGTTATTCTTAGAGTAAATACATTAAAAGCTACTGTTGAACAAGTTAAAAATGTTCTATTAGAGTCTAATATTGAAACTGAAAATGTAAAAGGAGTTCCTACTGCATTGAAATTAAAAGAACGTGCAAATGTATTTGTGACTGAAGCTTTTAAAAATGGATGGTTTGAAGTTCAAGATGCTTCATCTCAAAAAGTTGCTCAGTTTTTAGATCCAAAACCTGGAACAAAAGTAGTTGATACTTGCGCTGGTGCTGGAGGTAAAAGTCTTCATATTGCTGCTTTAATGGAAAATAAAGGACAAATTATTGCCTTAGATATTTATGAAAATAAATTAACTGAATTAAAACGTAGAGCAAGAAGAGGTGGTGCTCACAACATTGAAACTCGTGTTATTGATAATACGAAGGTAATTAAGAAATTAATTGGAAAAGCTGATAAAGTTGTCATTGATGCACCCTGTTCAGGATTAGGTGTTTTAAGAAGAAATCCAGATGCAAAATGGAAATTGCAACCTGAATTTTTAGATAAAATAAGAGCAACACAAGCTGAAATATTAACCTCATATTCAAGAATGGTAAAACCTGGAGGGCAATTAGTTTATGCTACTTGTTCTATATTACCTTCAGAAAATAATTTACAAGTTAAAAAATTTTTAAGCCAAGAAGCTGGTAAAGAATTTACTATGGTAAAAGAAGAAAAACTTTATCCTAGTAAAACTGGTTTTGATGGATTTTATATGGCATTACTTCAAAAAAAATAATTAAAAACATGAAAAAAACAATACTACTTTTATTACTGACAATTCAATTTGCATTTGCTCAACAACCATATTATAATGATGTTGATTTAAACTTAACTGGTCAAGATCTTTATTTTGAATTACAAGCCAAAATTGATAATGCGAGCAATAGCTTTAACTATGGTGATGTAAGAGATACTGTAAAAATTACAGATGAAGATACATCAAATTCAAATAATGTTTTGTTAGTATATGGATTTGACGATTCTGGGAGTTGTAAAACTGACAGAACAAGAGATAAAGATGATTATGGAGGTTCTGTCTGTGAATATAATAGAGAACATGTTTTTGCGAGATCTAATGCCAATCCTTCTATGGGAGATGCAGATAATAGTTCTAATGGGATTGTTGCAGATCCACATAATATAAGACCTAGTGATCAACAAATGAATGGTGACAGAGGTAATAAAAAATTTACTGATGGCTCTGGAAATTCTGGAAATACTTCCGGAAATTGGTATCCTGGAGATGAGTGGAAAGGAGATGTTGCAAGAATGATGATGTATATGTATACACGTTATGGAAATAGATGTTTACCCTCTTTAAATGGAACAGGTGCAACTCAAGGAAGTACAGATATGTTACAAATTTATTTACAATGGAACATTGAAGATCCAGTGAGTGCTTTCGAAGATCAACGCAATCCTCACCTTCAAACTGTATATGGAAATAGAAATCCATTTATAGACAATCCTTATTTAGCGACTATTATTTGGGGTGGTGAGCCTGCAGAAGATCGTTGGGGTTTATTTTCTACGGAAAGCTTTACTGAAAATCAATTTATCGTATATCCAAACCCTTTTAATGAGCAAATTTGGATTCAAAACAACTCCTCTATAGATTCTGAATTAGCAGCTGTTATTTATGATGTTACTGGAAGAATAGTATTTGAAACATCTTTTTCTGAAACAAAATCTAATTTAAACATTGCTACACTTTCAGAAGGAATGTATTTATTAGAAATTAGTAATTCTACTAACAAAGTTGTGAAGCGAATTATAAAACAATAGATTTAAAATATAGTATAAAAGAAAAAGCTTCTCATCAAATGATGAGAAGCTTTTTTTATTTGAGTTAAATCCTCTAATTATTTTACAATAATCTTAGCCGATTTATAAGCTCCTGATTCTTGAGCTCCCATTTTTATTAAATATACACCACTTGCAGTTGCAGACATATCTATATTATAAGAATATCTATCTCCGTTTTTAGCAATTGGTTTAAATCCTAATTGTTGTCCTAAGGTATTATATATCGCTATATAAGCTATACCATCAAATGAAGTTATTAATGAAGCTTCAAATTGATTATTAGGTAAAGTTGTTACAATTAAATCTGCATTAGCAATATTAGATTCTACAATTCCTAGTTCACCAATATTAGCAGTATAATCTTCTGTTTCACCATATTGAGTTTCCTCACAAGCATCATCAGGAACTGGAGCTTGCCAGTTAGATTTAGCTCTCATTCTATGCTCTCCAATAGTTGCTCCAGCTGGTATTACTAAATCAACAGTTTCAGTATAAGAACCTGCAGCCTCACCTGGTGCGATAATAAAATCTGTTACAACTTTCTCATCAACTGTGAAATCAAAATCATCATTAAAATCAATCCAAACCGTAACATATTGGTCACCATATCCAGTTGTTAATGTCAATGAATTTGTACTTCCTGGTGCTAGATTAGCTATTAAGTCAGTAAAATCAGCATATCCTTCACATCCTGAAGCATTGTTAATTTCAGCAACAGAAAATAATGTAAATCCATCTCCGAAAGAACAATCCATTGTAGGATTACAATTAGAGTTTGTTACTGTTGTAGCAAATTCGTCATTTGTATTATCCTGATCTGGACCTAAAGAAGTTTTTGAAGTTAAGTCATAAGAACCAAAAGCAGAAAAATCTCCTTCTTGTGCAAAACTAAAACTAACTTCTTCTTCTGAATCTATTGATCCTGTAAAAGCTTCAACTTCTGGAGTACCTCCATCTATTGAATACTCCATGTTAAATCCGGTTTGCGTACTTGCTCCGAAATTTTTAACAGTTACTGTTACTACTTGGTTTCCTAAAACTTCACCAGATTCTGGAGCTGTAATATCGATTACACCAACATCATTAGCTAATAAATGAGTAACTTCTTTTGTATAACCATCATTTCCTGTAAACTCATCACCTGATAACACAGATTTCACTTCAATCTCATACGTTTGACCAGAAGTTGATAAATCAACTGTTTGTGTAAACGTATACGTTTCAGTTTCATTTGGAGCTACAGATCCTGTAAAAGTTTCAGTTGTAATTAAACTACCGTCAACTCTAAGCTCTAAAGGAATATTTGATTGTGTATTTAAACCAAAATTTCTAACAGTCACTTCAACAGTTTCAGTAGCTGTTAAAATACCACTATTAGGAGTAGTTATATTATTAACTCCTACGTCTTTTGCAAATCCTCCAGATAAACTAAATGAAGCAACACGAGTTCTCCATGAGTTATTTGTTTCGAAATATTCAGCAGTGTGCCAGAATGTAAAGTTATTAGGGTCCATTGTTAAGTGAGAATAATCTCCAAAACGATTGGTGTTAGTTTGAACACCTGTACCTTCATGAATCCATTCTTCAGCAATAGTCATTTGTCCTAAAGGATCACCATCATATCTACCTGTATATTTAATACTTGCTTTTAATGTAGCACTTGCAATATTGAATCCCATACCGATATTACCAGCAGCATCCATTGCAGCACTTCCCATAAAACGACTATGTCCATCAGCCGGAGCATACGTTCCTTCTTGATAAATAGTGAATGGACCTGTTCCTGTATTTCTTAATTCTATCCACCTCACTCCTGAAGTATCATTACCATCAATATCTGTATTAAAAGTAATTAACCATGAGTTATGTGTACCAAAACTTCTAAAATTTGCAGCATATGAAATTATACCACCAATCATATCTATTTTATTTCCAGTACCAGGTTGATTAACATCACCTTGTCCAAATGGAGCAAAAACAGAATTAAAAGGAGTAGTTGCAATTTCATCTGGAGCAGATATTGTTGAATTTCCTGGAGTAACCCAGTCATTTTCAATTTCCCATACCTTTAAATGGTCATTAGCAATACCTCCCCAACCATCATCTTGCAAATAAGTAATTAAACCTGGTGCACCTGCTGGATAGTTAGTACCTGTTAAATTTGCAGGTTCTGGGCTTAATACTGTATTTGTATTTTGTACCATTCCAGGAAGAGGATATCCTATAATCTGAGGATTTGCTCCTCCAGCTAACATCACATCTCTTTCCATCGTATATACTTTATTAGCACCACCTTTATTTGCAGTTACATAATAACCATCATGCCATATTGCATAATGAGGATAATCAGGAAATGCATCTAATGAATATTGATATACATTATAAGCACCTGTTGGATCATTCGTTTCAGAAACTCCAATTGCTAAAGAGTTGCTTAAGGAACCAAATTCACTTACTACCCATCGATCAGCTAATTGATCATATAATACAATTGGATCTCCAGAATTTGAAGGTATACCTAAAAAAGTACCTAATGGAGTTGGTCCTGTAACTAAAGTTCCTGATTTATCATAAATAATTACACTTGAATTAACAGCATGTACATAATGATTTGGTCCAGCAGCTCCTGTTGGATCTGGAGGTGTAAATCCTGTAGGTGTTGAACCAACAATATTTACTTCTAAAGGCATTGGATTTAAATTTCCAACTTCACTTTGAATTAACAAATCATTTCCTAATGGATAAGAATCCATGTTAACTTGTTCATTTCTTCTTAAATTGTTTGGAACAATTTTTAACGTTTTTGTTTCACTTCCATCTAATGCTGGTGTATTCGGCATATCTCTTAAAGGTGCCGTTTTAAACATAAATGTACCCTGTGCTATTGTAGTGGGCGGAAACTTTTCTTGAGCAAACAGACCACAGGTAAATAGCAATGTGGCCATTGCAAATAAATTTTTCATTTTCATAGATTGGTTTTTTTTAAATTCACTGCAAGATAAATGATTTAAATGAAACCAAAAAAAGACGCTTACGATAGTTTTAATTCTAAATAATACATTAAAAATAATTACATTTGCGCTTTAAAAACCGTGTAAATTTTACAACGATGATTCACTTTTTTGGAGACGTTAAAAAAAACATTTTTGCAGTCCAAACTCAAGAGCAAATTTCTACTCAAAATATTGAAAAACTTCAGTGGCTATTTGGTGACAGTAATTATATAAAAGAATCCGTTATTGCGGATTTTTTTATTGGTCCTAGAGCTGCTATGATTACTCCTTGGAGTACCAATGCTGTTGAGATTACTCAAAATATGGGTATTAGTGGAATTATTAGAATTGAAAAATTTAATAATGTTTCTGAAAACAATTCAGATTTTGATCCAATGCTTTCCCAGAAGTATACTGCATTGAATCAAGGTATTTTCAAAATAAATGTTGAACCAGAAGCTATAAAAGAAATTGAAAATATTTCAGCTTATAACATATCTGAAGGATTAGCTCTTAATGACGAGGAAATCGTTTACCTAGAAAATCTTTCAAAAAAATTAAATAGAAAATTAACCGACAGTGAAGTTTTTGGATTTAGTCAAGTTAATAGTGAACACTGCCGTCATAAAATATTCAATGGTACTTTTATTATTGATGGTGAAGAAATGCCTTCTTCCCTATTCAAATTAATTAAAAAGACTTCAAAAGATCATCCTAATACAATTGTTTCAGCTTATAAGGATAATGTTGCATTCATAAAAGGCCCGAAAGCAATTCAGTTTGCACCAAAAAGAGCAGATGTACCTGAATATTATGAAAATAAAGAGTTTGATAGTGTTATTTCATTAAAAGCAGAAACACATAACTTTCCAACGACTGTTGAACCATTTAATGGTGCTGCAACTGGAAGTGGTGGTGAAATTAGAGATCGACTAGCTGGAGGAAAAGGTTCTTTGCCATTAGCTGGTACTGCGGTTTATATGACTTCTTATTCTCGTTTAAATGAAAATCGTCCTTGGGAAAAAGCCATGGAAGAAAGAGAATGGTTATACCAAACTCCTTTAGATATTTTGATTAAAGCTAGTAATGGAGCTTCTGACTTCGGAAACAAATTTGGGCAACCTCTTATTACAGGTTCTGTTTTAACTTTTGAACATGAAGAAGAAGCACGTAAACTTGGCTTCGACAAAGTGATCATGCTTGCAGGAGGAATTGGATACGGAAAAGAAGACCAAGCGCTAAAAGATATTCCTAATGTTGGTGATAAAGTTGTTTTATTAGGAGGAGAAAACTATAGAATTGGAATGGGTGGAGCTGCAGTTTCATCGGCTGATACGGGTGAATTCTCTAGCGGAATTGAACTAAATGCTGTTCAACGCTCGAATCCTGAAATGCAAAAAAGAGCTGCGAATGCAATTC
>JAHRWC010000013.1 GCA_019090365.1 Flavobacteriaceae bacterium | reverse complement strand
TTTATTTTACAATCAGTTTTTCTGTATGTACCATAGAATTATCGTCTGTTGTAAATTTCAAAATATATAACCCAGAAGTTAAATTTCCTCTTTCTAATTTAAAAGTATTTGAATTAGATTCCATACGAGTAATTTCTCTTCCTAATAGGTCATAAACAGATAATCTTAATGATGAAATACTATTTGTTACCATGATTGTAGTTTCTGTATTCATAGGATTAGGAACAATAGAAACATCAATATTGTTGAAATTTTCTAATCCAAGGTTACAATCTGAATTAGTTTCGCCTGGTGTTCCGTGTTCAGAACCAGCTTGAGCACAAGCTTGCCAGCTTTCAGGTAAAGCATTATCTAAATTAGGATTAATAAGTTCTAAAGTAGGACCGTTACCATCTGCCTCAATTGGCCATGGATCTACATCATCATATTCAACAAAATCAACCAAAGTACCAGAATCATCAAATAAGCGAATTAATTCTCCTCCGCCTCCTAGACCAAAAGTGAAATCGCCTAAAACTGGACTTACACTTGGAAAATAAGTTTGAAAATCGGCTAAACTTCTTACAAGAACTAAGTAAGAATCAGGTTGCATTGTTGTTCCATTTGGAATTACAAATTCATTTAAATCATCACTGTCTTTAAATACCCAATTTGAAATATTGATAGCAGATGAACCATTGTTATAAAGCTCAACCCAGTCTTTAACTTCAAATCCTATAGCGTCTTTATAATTAATTTCATTTATAACAATATCATTGCCTCCAGTTGGAGCAAAAACAGCTTTAATATTATCATTTTGTGTAAGTAATAAACTAATATCAGTTAAGGTATTGTCTGGAACAATATGGTTGTCAATTTCCCAATGATCAAACACATAGTTTGGATTGCTCTGTACTGCTTTAATTAGCATATCAACTCCTCCATGATATTGACCAGACCAAGGATAATCATCGTTGTCAATAGTTATAGAATTAAATTTAATTTGACCAGCAAAAACAGGTTCAACTTCTAGAGAAACATCGTAAGGTCCAGTTAAGTTATAACATGAATTTAATCCGTCTGGTAAGTAATCATTTCTATCAGAAATAAAATCTTTAATTTTTTGAACGTTACCTTGCCATTGATTCATATTTCCTCCCCATCTCGCAAAGTGTTGCGGCATATCTGGAATTAATGAATTTTCAATGCCTTCTAAAACACTAATCATTTCGTCTTCAGCAAAAGCAGTATTCATTAGGTCCATATAACGCGTTATATAATACTGTGTAAACTCATCATTCTCTAGCAATTTATTTAATAAAACGATATGTTCTTCAGGATCTAAATTTATACCTTCAGGATAACAAGGTTCTGCATCTGCATTTTCATTAGGTACGTTTGTATAATTAATATAATGATTAAAAGTAGCATCTTCATCCCATAATACATAGCCCCATTTTTTGTGTTCTCCATTTTCATCTAATCCTCTCCACCAAGATGTATTCCAGTTTATCCAGTCTGTACAAACTACATATGAATTGATTAAAATATAATCTACTAAACTTGTTACATCAATTTCACTTGCGACATGTTCGTAATGAGTTTGGTTAGATAAATCGTTATTTTTTGCATAATCATGAATTGTATTCCAATCTGAAAATGCTTGGTTTCCTCCATATTGAGCCCAAGTATTTCCCCAATTCATAAGGTATTGGATGTTGTATTTATCTTGATCATAATAAAAATCTGTATAATCTGAATCGCTCACCTTTTCTCTTATTGAATAGATTCCCCAAAATTCCCCATTCGCATAAACAACAGTTCTTTCACCTCTTCTCATGTCTACATTAAGGTTGTTTTTATTCGCTAATTTTTGAATAAAAACATCTCTCATATGTGCACTACTATCTATACCAGGGTAATTGTCATCTCCAGATGCTCTAATGATAATTCTTTGAAAACCATCTCTTTCAGAAAGGCTTAATAATTTTTCATTAATAGCATCATGATAGCCCATTTCGTCACGAGCAATGTAATCGAAACTTCTCTGATTAAACTGCCAAGAGTCCTGTCCGTGTTTATTGTACTCTCCATAACCAAAATCTTTTCTTTCACCATTTACATCAAAATATTCAATGGTACCATGAGGGCGTAAACTTTGATTGCCATTAAGTAAATTAGTTAAATTATTTGCTGAAGTTGACAAAATTGGTAAAGAGTGATTCTCATTAATGAAGTATGTATTAAATGATATAAAACTTGGTAAAATCTCTGAATCAGTAGAAATTACCATTGCTTTAATAACTTGTGTTTCATTTAAAGTTATTGGTCCGTTATAAGTTGAATCACCTCCATTAGGAAGAGTACCATTAGTAGTATAACGAATTATTGAACTTGGTTCATTTGTAGTAATTTCTAAACTTTGAGAACCATTATAAAATCCTGCTTCCAAATTCATTTCTGGAGTTTCTGCATAGGCAGTAAAACTTGAACCATTGTTAGCTATTCCTAAAGTAGGACTTAAGAAAATTTTCCAAGTTGAAGTACCATTTGGACTTCTTCCCATAGAATGCTCTAACTGTGTTTTTTGCATTTCAATATCATTGATAATTGTACCGTTTGAATCTGAAAAAACAACATGTTCAGCTGTATTTTTTGTTTGTTTTAATTTGAAATTAGTGTGAAAATTACTTCCAGAAGATTCATCTCTTCCTGAACACCAAAAAACTAAATAACCATTTGCAGGAATAATTGTACCAGAAGGGATAGTCCATTTTGTGTTGTCTTCCGAAGAATCACTTAAATAATAGCCTGATAAATTTACACTAGAATTGCTAGTGTTATAAAGTTCTATCCAATCTTCCTGACTATCATAATTATCTACGTAACCAGTTAGATTTGA
>JAHRWC010000012.1 GCA_019090365.1 Flavobacteriaceae bacterium | reverse complement strand
TCAAAATAAAAATATAAAAATTCTAGATGATATTCCATATTCAGGTTTTTACACTTTTAAATATCCGTTCCCAAGCCTTAAAGAATTAGGTTTTCAAGAATCAGAAATTAAAGTACAGCCTTTCAGTTTAAATAATATTGACGATTACGCAAAAAATAGAAACATTCCTTCATTAGATGCAACTAGTTACTTAAGCCCGCATCTGCGTTTTGGAACTATTAGTATTCGACAAATCATTAATCAATTAAAACCTGAAAATGAAATGTTTATGAGTGAACTTATTTGGCGTGAATTTTTTATGCAAATAATATTTAATTTTCCAAAAGTGATTCAGCAAAACTTTAGATCTAAATACGACAAGATAGAATGGAGAAATAATAAAAATGAATTTGAAAAATGGTGTCAAGGAAAAACAGGGTATCCACTTGTTGATGCAGGTATGAGGCAATTAAATAAAACAGGGTACATGCACAACCGTGTTAGAATGGTAACTGCTGGTTTTTTATGCAAACATCTATTAATCAATTGGCAATGGGGCGAAGCATATTTTGCTAAAAAACTATTAGATTATGAGCTATCTTCAAATAATGGTAATTGGCAATGGGCGGCAGGAACAGGATGTGATGCTGCTCCATATTTTCGAATTTTTAACCCAATCGAGCAATTAAAAAAGTTTGATAATGAGCTTATATATGCAAAAAAATGGGTTCCAGAATTAGAAACAACTTCTTATCCGAAACCCATTGTAGACCATAAATTTGCTCGTGAAAGAGCATTAAAGGTTTATAAAAATGGTTTAAACAATTATGCTAGTTTTTAAGACAAGCCTGATATTTTACCGTTATTATCGATTGACATTCCTTCGGAAGCAGGAACTGCAGGAAGACCTGGCATACGCATCATATTTCCAAGAATAGGAATTAAAAACTCAGCTCCTGCAGCAAATTCGAATTCACGTACAGTAACTCTAAACCCTTCGGGGCGAGCTAATAATTTATCATTATCTGAAAACGATTTTTGTGTTTTAGCCATACAAATAGGAAATTCACTAAATCCTAGATTTTCAATTTTCTTTAAATCTAATAAAGCTTTTTTAGAATAATCTACTCCAACTGCACCATATATTTCTCTTGCAATGGTTTCAATTTTTTCTTTTACAGGAGCATTCCAATCGTATAATTGTTTGAAATTATTTTGACCAGACTCTATCACCTTAACAACTTCAGTGGCTAATTCTTTTGTTCCTTCTCCTCCTTTAGCAAACCCTTCAGAAACGATTGCTTTCACTCCTAATGCTTCACATTTTTCTTGAATTAATTGTACTTCTTCAGCACTATCAGCTGGAAAAGCATTAATTGCAACTACAGGATTCAATCCAAATTTCTTCATGTTTTCGATATGCTTTTCAAGATTTGAAAAACCTGTTTCAACACGAGAAACATTTGCTTCGTTATATTGATCTTTTGCTGCACCACCATGATGACGTAAAGCTCTAATTGTTGCTACTAACACAACTGCTTTAGGCTTTAATCCTCCAGAAACACATTTAATATCCAAAAACTTTTCAGCGCCTAAATCGGCTCCAAAACCAGCTTCAGTAACTACATATTCAGATAAAGACAATCCCATTTTAGTTGCTAAAATTGTATTTGTTCCTTGTGCAATATTTGCAAAAGGTCCTCCATGTATTATTGCAGGATTACCCTCTAAAGTTTGTACTAAATTAGGGTTGATCGCATCTTTTAGTAAAATTGCCATCGCGTTTTCTGCATTTAAATCTCTTGCATAAATAGGTTTTCTATCCATTGTAAGACCAACATAAATACTTCCTAATCGTTCTTTTAAATCGTTAAAATCTTTAGACATACAAAGAATAGCCATTACTTCAGAAGCAGGAGTAATATTAAAACCATCTTGACGAGGAATTCCATTTGCTGTTCCACCCAATCCAATGGTTATATCTCTCAATGCTCTATCATTCATATCCATAACACGTTTCCATGCAATGGTTCTTGGATCTATTCCAAGGCTTCGAGTTCTTGATTGTATGTTATTATCTATTAAAGCTGAAAGTAAATTATTCGCTTTTTCTATAGCTGAAAAATCTCCTGTAAAATGTAGATTGATATCTTCCATTGGTACTACTTGAGAATATCCTCCACCAGCAGCACCACCTTTAATACCAAATACAGGACCTAAAGAAGGTTCTCTTAACACAACTGTTGCTTGTTTTCCAATTTTATTAAGTCCTTCAGTTAAACCAATAGAAACAGTTGTTTTTCCTTCACCTGCAGGCGTAGGAGTTAAGGCAGTAACTAATATAAGATTGTTTTTAGCAACTTCATCTTCATTAATTAAACTAATTGGAAGTTTAGCTTTGTATTTTCCATACATTTCTAAGTTATCCTCTTGAATATTTAATTTTGAAGCTATATTCTTTATATGCTCCATTTCATTGCCTTGTGCGATCTCTATATCAGTCATATTTTTTTTTTAGGTTTACAAATGTAATAAATTAAGTCAGACGAATACTAAAACAGATGTTAGCTTCTTAAATGAGCTAAAATATTTTGTGTATTTTTATACACTATTTATCATTTAAAATAATAAATTTTGAATCTAATAAAACTTTTCAGAAAACATATATTTATAGGTTTAGTAAGCATTTTATTTTTTGCTTCTTGTAATAAAAATAGTAGTAATGATCTTAATCTTGAAGAACTACAAGAAGTTGAAGAAATTCAAATAATAAACGATGAAAACTCTGAGATAATATTTACCAACGGTCCAATAGAATTAGGTAATATACAGGCACGTTTTGCTAGAAATATTGCATATGATTTTAATCCTAATACAGTTTTTGATGTTTTTTTACCTGTTTCTGAAACTCCAACTGAACTAGTAATTTTTATTCATGGTGGTGGGTTTTTAGCCGGCGAAAAAGAAATTTTTTATACAGTAAGTAAAGATGAAACATGGAATTTTCCAGAACATATAAAAACCTTATTAAGTAATAATATTGCAATAGCTAATATTAACTATCGAGTAATTGAAAAAAATGATTCTGATGGTATTATTAAATCATTGAATGATAGCAAAAGATGCTTGCAATTTATAAGAAGGATTGCTGAAATTTTAAATATTGATAAATCTAAAATTGGATTGTATGGTATTTCAGCTGGCGGTGGAACTTCATTGTGGCTAAATTTTCATGATGATATGGCTGATTCTGCAAATTCTGACATTGTATTACGAGAATCTACTAAGGTTAGTGCATCTGCTGTTCTTGAAACACAAGCATCTTATGATCTTGTAAAATGGGCTGATGATATTTTTGAACCTTACAATTTAACATTTGAACAACTTCTATCATTAGATGAAGCAAGAGTATTATCATTCTTTGGAGTATCTACAGTTGATGAATTATACAGTCCAGATTTAATAGCATATAGAGACAATGTAAATATGCTTGAAATGATTAGTATTGACGATGCAGAATATTGGGTAAGTAATATCAATAGACCTGTAATTTCACCTACAAATGTTGTACAAGTTACTCACCATGCATTTCATGCTAAAACACTTAAAGAATATGCAGATAATATTGGCTTACCTAATGTTTCATATTATGGTAGAAATCCAATATTATTTGAAGATCCTAGTAATGAAAGTGCTGTCGATTTTTTAATCAGAAAATTAAAAGAATAACCTAAGCGTACATTTTATCTCTTAGTTCTTTAATTTTTGGATCATTCATATATTCATCGAAAGTCATAAAACGATCAATCACACCTTTTGGCGTTAACTCTATCACTCTATTACCAACAGTTTGAGCAAACTCATGATCGTGAGTAGTTAGTAAAACTGTTCCTTTAAAGTTTTTAAGTGAGTTATTAAATGCTGTAATCGATTCTAGGTCTAAGTGATTAGTTGGTTCATCAAGTTTAAGAACATTAGCGCGTAACATCATCATTCTACTTAACATACAACGTACCTTTTCACCTCCAGATAAAACGTTACATTTTTTTAATGCTTCTTCTCCACTAAACAACATTTTACCTAAGAATCCTCTAATATAAACTTCCTCACGTTCTTCTTCTGTAGTTGCCCATTGACGTAACCAATCAACCAAACTCATGTCATTTTCAAAAAAATCATGGTTATCTAATGGCAAATAACTTTGTGTGGTAGTTACTCCCCATTTAAAATCTCCAGTATCAGCTTTTAAATTTCCACTTACAATCTCGTAAAAAGCAGATGTTGCTCTAGAATCTCTAGAAAATAAAACAACTTTATCACCTTTATTAAGGTTTACATCTATGTCTTTAAATAATGTTTCACCTTCTAAAGTAGAAGTCAATTTTTCAACATGTAATATTTGATCCCCTGCTACTCTATCTCTATCAAAAATAATTGCAGGATATCTTCTACTTGAAGGTTTAATTTCAGAAACATTTAATTTTTCAATCATCTTTTTTCTACTGGTTGCCTGTTTAGACTTAGCAACATTGGCAGAAAATCTTCTTATAAATTCTTCTAATTCTTTTTTCTTTTCTTCAGCCTTTTTGTTTTGTTGAGAACGTTGCCTAGCAGCTAACTGGCTACTTTCATACCAAAACGTATAGTTTCCACTAAAGTGAGATATTTTTCCGAAGTCAATATCACTAATATGAGTACAAACAGCATCTAAAAAGTGACGGTCGTGAGAAACTACAATCACACAATTATCATAATTCGCCAAAAAGTTTTCTAACCAAGTAATTGTTTCATAATCCAAATCATTGGTAGGCTCATCCATAATCAACACATCAGGATCTCCAAAAAGCGCCTGTGCTAATAACACTCTCACTTTTTGTTTACCATCAAGATCGCTCATAGAAACATAATGATGTTCTTCTTTAATCCCTAAATTTGAAAGTAAAGTAGCTGCATCACTCTCAGCATTCCAGCCATTCATTTCTTCAAAAGCAATTTGAAGCTCACCTATTCTATCTGCATTTTTATCATCATAGTCTTCATACAGTTTATCCATTTCAGATTTAACAGCAAACAACTCTTTATTACCTCTAACTACAGTATCTAGTACCATAAACTCGTCAAAAGCGTTGTGTTCCTGCTCTAACACAGACATTCTTTTTCCTGGTTCTAAATGAACATTACCAGAAGTTGCATCTCTTTTTCCAGAAATAATTTTTAAAAGCGTTGATTTTCCTGCACCGTTGGCACCGATGATTCCGTAGCAATTCCCTTGAACGAATTGAGTATTAACCTCATCAAAAAGTACTCGTTTACCAAACTGTACCGATAAATTTGAAACTGAAAGCATAATCTTATTTCCTTTATTAAATTTTGCGCAAAAGTAGTTATTTAAGCTTGATAAAAGCAAGGTGATTAATAAAATGTTTTTCTTCTAATAAAATGATTTGCAGCGTTTTTCATATTTCATCAATTGTAGGATTCTTTTAACTTGGAATTAACAATAAGAAACTCAACAGTCTATATTTTTGTATATGTTCCAAGTACATCTATTTATGAGTAAAAAAATACTGTTTTTTTTATCTACATTATTATTGATTTCCTGTAATGGGAAAGATCATAGTGATTCTAATACCACATGGATTGGAGGGCAAATT
>JAHRWC010000091.1 GCA_019090365.1 Flavobacteriaceae bacterium | reverse complement strand
GTGTTTTGGTTTGAAAATAATTAATTAAACCTAATAGAATAAATATTAATATCCCAAGCGTAAAAGCTTTTCCAAATTCTTTATATAGTCTTTTTGTAGTCATTATTTTTTACAGCTAGATTCCATGATTTGTTGTGCTCTTTCTAAACCATATGTTGGATAAAATTTACCTTCTGGTTTAAAGTCTGCAAACAATTCCATTGCTTTTTCAACATCTTTACAATAAGGGTCTATTGGTTGTCCAAAAAACTTTGCTCCACCCATATCCCATTCTGCTTTATTTAAAATAACTCTTGGGCTATTTGGCGCTAATTTTAAAGCCTCTTGATACATCATAGTTACTTTTGCTCCGTATTTCATTCCGTATTGAGCTCCATCATAGGCAACCCAAGCCGTATGCCAAAGTGCATCTAATAAAATGATTTCAGGATTGTCTTTTGAAATAGCTTTAGCATCATTCATAAAGTTTAGTGCTCTATCTAGATTAGCTGTCAATTTTGCTTCATCTTTCTCACCAAAACATTGAATGATCGTTACTAAAGATGCATAATAAGAAGGCAACCATTCTTCTGATTCGGCAGTCGCTATTCGTTCGAATAAATTAACTGCTTCCCATGGTTTTTCTTCGCCCCAAAGACCTAAAGCTTTTTCCATCCCTGATTCGTATTTACCTTGACTAAAGCCTGTAAATGAAACAAGTGCGATACATATGATGATTATATTTTTCATTTTATTTATTGATTTTTTAATGTTAACAATTTATAGTTTTATATCCAATTTTACAATTTCTCCGCCTTTTACTTCAAATTTAGCATCCTTCCATTTTGGAGGTCCAAATCTTGCAGGAGCATTGTTTGAAGTTCCATAGTCTTCCGAAGGAATCATTCCCATAATCATGTTCATTTTTCCGTTATCATCTTCATCATGAAAACATGATACTGCATATACTCCATCAACTAATTCAGTAAAAGTAAAACTAGCCTCTTGGTTAACAACATCAGACTTCTTTGAAACAAATCCTTTTTCTAAAAAGTTTTCTTCACTATCATAGATTGAAATATAAACGGTTCCGTCGTTGCTATCAAAATCGGTAATGTTTACTTCTACCGTATTTTGTGCTTGAATAATTATTCCTGAGAAAAGGAATGTTAAATAAAGAAGTACTGTTTGCATGGCTTTTTGTTTAATTATTAATATGGTACAAATATCTTGTAGAAATACAGGGTTTTAAAAATAAGAATACCCAACTGTAATATATTTAGGCTGAAATGTAAAAGTCTATAAGTTATCTAGCTGATTTTCTTTTCCATCATCGCTAAGAGTCCAAAAGAAACCTACAAAGAAGAACTGATCTGCAGCTGGACGTAGTGCTCGTCTATCAAATACTCCATTCATATTTGGAGTATCTGCATATTGATAACCATTGATGTTTTTAAATCCTAGCACATTGTTTACAGAGAAGTAAAGAATCTTTTGCTGTGAAATTAAATAGGCCCAATTAATACTTAAACTATTATACCCTTTTGTTTTTTCTTGTAAAAAACCATCTGTATTAGGATTCGTATAAGTACGTCCACTTCCGTATTGATGACTAAATCCTATCTGACTTTTCCAATCATTGATCCAATATTTTGCGACCAAAGAAACATTATGCGTATTGGCAAATGAAGGCGTAGCATCTACAGGAAAATTATTATGCTTCCTCTCACTGTCTAAATAAGAATAACTTAGCCAGTAATCTACGTTTTTTATACTCTTATTATCTCTGAAAAACATATCGAATCCTTGCGCATACCCATCTCCATTGCTCCTATAATTACTATTAAACTCTGGAAATTCAGAACTGTAAGTCACAAGATTATCGTATTCTTTTCTGAAAACCTCAGCTCTAAAGATTCGGTTATTAGCTGAATACTGATAATTTAAAATATAATGCTGTGTATTTTGAGCTTCTAAATTATTGGTGAACTTTAAAATATCATTTTGTGGCTGTTGGTAAAAATCACCATACGCCAATGATAACTGACTATTCTTTCCAGTTTTATATGCCAATGAAATTCTTGGTGAAATCGTAAATTCCTCGAATAACTCACTGTATTCTCCCCTAGCCCCAACTTTCATAGCAAACTTTCTAGAGAAGACAAAATCTGCTTCTGAGAAAACGGCACTAATATTATTTTTAAAACCATACTCTGCTTGAAATTGATTACTCTGAAATGTTTCATCGAAATCGGTTAAAAACTGTTCGGCACCAAATGATACTTTAATACGATTACTGAAACGTTTTCTAAGCTTCAGTTTTATATGAGCTGAGTTTTCAGTGTTATCGATTTCATCAGAAATAACTCCAACATCTGTTTTAGCGTAGGTATAACTTGCGCCACCAAATATTTTCCAAGTATCTCCCAAATCTCCACTATAACTAGCATTGGTATAAAGGTTATGGTTTTTCAATTTAAAATCTACACCTTCCTCATAATTGATATCTTCTTGGTTTAATTCGAAATCAGTAGTATCAAAAGCAGCATAGACTTTTAATATTCCATTTTCAAAATGTCTTCTAAACACTGTTTCTCCTGCCAATGCTTCAAATGGTTTTTCCCATTCGTTTCTGTCTGGAAATGCTGCAACGTATGGTGCAAGGTTTATATACGATGCGTTTACACTTAATGAACTTTTCTCCCATTTCTGTGTATTTCCTAATCCTAAACCCACACTCATAATTGAGATATCTGTCTTTTCTTGAATTGGTTCATCAATCGTATTTAGTAATAAAACTGATGACAATGCTTGTCCGTATTCGGCTGAATATCCTCCTGTTGAAAAGGTAATTCCATCAAATAAAAATGGACTGTATCTTCCTCTCGTCGGAATATTATTTGTCGTTGATCCATAAGGAGTAAACACTCGAATACCATCAATAAATATTTGTGTTTCTTCGGCTGAACCACCACGTACAAAAAGACGTCCATCTTCTGCTACGGTTGTTGTTCCTGGTAAAGTTTGTAAAGCTCCTACAAAATCTCCCAAAGCACTTGCTGTTGTTACGACATCTAAAGGTTTTAACACTGATACTTTACTATTATCACTTGCTTCAAAAGTCCCTGTCTCTTATACACATCTGACGCTGCCGAC
>JAHRWC010000090.1 GCA_019090365.1 Flavobacteriaceae bacterium | reverse complement strand
GATGGGGGCTATCTCACCTGTACCATTTGCTGATGAAACATATTTGCAAAAAGTAGAAGAATTAGTAGTTAAACCAACTATTGCTGGCTTAAAAGCAGATGGAATTGATTACAAAGGTTTTATTTTTATTGGCTTAATGAATGATAATGGAAACCCTTCGGTTGTGGAATACAATGTTAGAATGGGAGACCCAGAAACAGAAGTGGTGATACCGAGAATAAAATCTGATTTATTGGATTTATTTGAAGGGGTTGTAAATCAAACCTTGCATGAAAAAACTTTTGAAGTTGATGAAAGAACTGCAACAACTGTAATGTTGGTTTCTGGCGGATATCCAGAGGCATATGAAAAAGGAAAAATAATGACTGGTTTTGAAGCTGTTGAAAATAGTATACCTTTTCATGCAGGGACTAAACAATACGGGGAAAATGTAGTTACCTCAGGAGGGAGGGTGTTGGCGCTAACGTCTTTTGGAAGCAGTATAAAAGAAGCACTAAGTTATTCTTTTGATAATGCTGAAAAGATAATTTTTGAAAAGAAAAACTACCGAAAAGACATTGGGTTTGATTTAGCTTAATACCTTTCTTATATCCAGTTTATCTTTTAAGATAGCTTCGATTTCTGATATTGCAACACGTTCTTGTTCCATGGTGTCTCTATCTCTAATGGTAACGGTGTCATCCTCTAATGTTTGGTGATCTACCATTACACAATATGGTGTTCCAATTGCATCTTGTCTTCTGTAGCGTTTACCTGGAGAATCCTTTTCATCGTAATTACAGTTGTAATCAAATTTTAAAGTATTAAGAATTTCTCTTGCCTTTTCTGGTAATCCGTCTTTCCTAGTAAGTGGCATTATCGCAACTTTAACTGGTGCTAAAAACGCAGGAAGCTTTAGCACTGTTCTTTCAGTGTCGTTTTCTAATTTTTCTTCAGTGTAAGCAGCTGACATAATTGCTAAGAAAGTTCTATCTAAACCAACAGAAGTTTCTACTACATAAGGAACATAGCTCTCATTAATTTCTGGGTCAAAATATTGTAATTTTTTTCCTGAATGTTCTTCGTGCTGTTTTAAATCAAAATCTGTTCTTGAATGTATTCCTTCTAATTCTTTAAATCCCATTGGGAAATCAAATTCAATATCACAAGCGGCATTAGCATAATGGGCTAATTTAATATGATCATGAAATCGATAATATTTTTTATCAATCCCTAAAGATTGATGCCATTTAACGCGTTGCTCTTTCCAATACTCGTACCATTTCATTTCTTCACCTGGTCGAACGAAAAATTGCATTTCCATTTGTTCGAACTCTCTCATTCTAAAAATAAACTGACGAGCTACAATCTCATTTCTAAATGCCTTACCTATTTGAGCAATTCCAAACGGAATTTTCATCCTTCCAGATTTTTGCACGTTGAGGTAGTTTACAAAAATACCTTGAGCTGTTTCTGGACGTAAATAAATAGTGTTTGCAGCTTCAGCAACAGCACCAATTTCAGTAGAAAACATTAGGTTGAACTGTTTTACATCTGTCCAATTTTTAGAACCACTAATAGGACAAGCAATCCCTAAATCTTCAATTAAAATTTTTATAGCTGCTAAATCATCAGCATCCATTGCTGTTTTATATCGAGAATTAATGTCATCAATTTTAGTTTGATTTCTTAATACATTTGGATTGGTAGCTCTAAACTGTGTTTCATCAAAATCATCACCAAAACGTTTAATTCCTTTAGCGACATCTTTCTCAATTTTTAATCTAATTTTTTCAGCGTGCTCTTCAATTAGAACATCTGCCCTGTACCGTTTATTAGAATCTTTATTATCAATTAGAGGATCGCTAAAAGCATCAACATGACCAGAAGCTTTCCAAGTAGTAGGATGCATAAAAATGGCAGAATCTAACCCTACAATATTTTCATGCATGTTTACCATTGCTTTCCACCAATATTCTTTAATGTTTTTCTTTAATTCAGCACCCATTTGACCATAATCATAAACAGCGCTTAACCCATCATAAATTTCACTTGATTGAAAAACAAACCCATACTCTTTTGCATGAGAAATAATTGATTTAAGATTATCTTCTTTTGTTGCCATGAGGCAAAAGTAATTTTTTTGAGTTAATTCATGTAGGGTATTGGTTTTTTAAATAGAACATTGTACCGCTTGTCATAATTTGTTTTTTTTAAAATGAAGCTATCATTAGTTTTACATAGAAAACGGATTATATGAGAGGAGTAGTTGTAATTATTTTAAGTTTAAGTTTTTTTAATATTCAAGCCCAGTCGAGCATTAAGGGGAAATTATTGGATGATAAAAATGAACCAGTCCCATTTGCGAATGTGGCCTTATACAATTCTGCCGACAGTAGTATGGTTAAGGTTGAGACTTCAGATGTTAATGGCTCTTTTAATGAAGAATATAAAGAAACATTAAAAATCCAAACTTCTGAAAATCAAGTTGGCCTTGAAGATCTTGAATTTACTCTTCCTAGTTTAAAATACTTTTTTGAATCCTACAACCATAGTACAAATTCTACTGTAAACAATAATGCTTCAATTGAATTAAACACACGTTTAGGTGGTTTTGTTGGAGCTTCAAATAATATATATGTAAGTAATCCTGACAACACAAATTTAATGGTAGCGGGGATCGATTTTGAATTAATGGAATCTTCACTTCCTCGACATGCATTAGTTGTAAGATTTAAACAAACGTTTGAAAACTCAGATTATAAGTTTTCTTCGTCACAAGTTTCATTAAACTACCGTTTTAAGTTTATTAAAAAAGAAACTTTCGATATTTTTATCAATACAAAGTTTGCAGCTTATACTAATATCACAAGAGATATTCCTGTTGTAAATGATGATAATTCAGTTTCTATAGTTTCAGATTCTTCGGGTGATTTTCAAGCCTTAGGGAATTTTGGAATTGGAGTTGATTATGCCTTAGGGAATGGTTATTTAACTTTTTCCTACAATGATTTTTTAGGCTTAGGATTAGATAATAATGGAGAGTTTCCTTTAGATTTTACCTTAGGATATAAATTTAATCTTTAATTTTTTGTTTGAATTACTACTGGTAAAACAAAGTTAGTTTCTACCGGAATCCCTCTTTTATAAGCTGGTGCATTTAGAGATAATTCATTGATACTCTCTAAAAACCATGTTTCCAATAAAGGCAAATGAGCTTTAGTTATACTATCCATTTTAATTTCAACTATAGATAATTCGGCTTTATTATTTATTGAGAAATAAATTTTCACCGTATCATTTATATCATCTGTAACTTTAATTTCTTCTGAAGGTATTGCTTGGTATAAACGTGAAGTCAAAGTAGTTTCAAAGCAAGTTTTTTGAGATGCTTTTTCAATAATATTCTCACAATCTGAAAAAACTGGATATTGATCTATATCATTCCAAGTAATTGCTTTTAATTCTTCTTCTAAGAAAGTCTCTTTCGAAATTTTTTCTGTTTCAAAATAACGACAGGAACTAAATCCAATGATACAAAAAAAATAAATCAGCCATTTGTTCATTGAATGTTACTTCTCTCCTTTAGATTCCTTTAAATAATCTGTCCAACTTGTATTTTTATAGATGTCTTCGCCCAAGTATTTAATTATAGGCATGAGCTCTTCAGCAGTTCTATATCCTTTAAATGTTTGTAATGTGTTTAGTTCTTCATCTAAAAAAACAATTGAAGGATAACTCATTTTTCCTCTAAGAAATTCATAAGCAATTTCGTTATATCCTCTTCTGCCATTAGCAACAAATTTAAACTCATAACCTCGATATTTAATGATGTCTTTATCTTCTCCATCTAGTTTTACTAAATAATAATTATCATTAACATAGTTCACTAAATCTGTATTCTTAAATGTGGTTTTATCCATTCGTTTACACCAACCACACCAATCCGTATAGACATCAATTAGCACTTTTCTTTGTTCTTTGGCTTGTGCCTCTTCTAATTCTTCAATACTCAACCATTTAATATCTTGAGCTTGAAGAAAGGTAAAACTTCCAATAAAAAAGAAAACAACTAAAATTACAATCTGTTTTTTCATTTCATAAAAGTACTAAATCATTACTTCATTACCTTAAAACCAGACTATAAAAAAGCCGAAGTAATTTTTACTTCGGCTTTTTACAATGATATAAATATCTCTTTTATTCCTTAATTTCAAATACTATCGGCAATGTATATTTTACACCTACCTTCTTTCCATTATGCTCACCAGGTAACATTTCAGGTAGTTTATTAATTACTCTTATTGCTTCTTTTTCAAGTTCTGCATAATCTGCTTTTGCTTTTACATTTGCGATTTTACCTGTGTTATCTATTTTAAAATCAACGACAATACGCTGTTTGCCAGAAACTTTACTTTCCTTACCGACTTTTGTGTTAAATTCAGAACCAACAAATTGCATGATCTTTTGAGAAAAACACTTTTTTAATTCTTCTTTTTCACCTGTACAACCTGGATATGTTGGCACTTTTTCTATTACTCCGAAATGCAAAGAAATTTGATCTTTCACATCTTCAAAATAAGGACTTTTTAAACCGTTACCATCGGTAAGAACCTGTCTCTTATACACATCTG
>JAHRWC010000089.1 GCA_019090365.1 Flavobacteriaceae bacterium | reverse complement strand
TTACATTCTGTTGTGAAACTATAAATTCTTTAAATGAAATAGCAGGATTTAAAATTGGTAAATAAGCTTTTAATGATTGTTTCATCGCACTTTGAATTTTCTTTTCAAAGCGATCTAATTTCACCACTTTTCTTTCGCTATGATCACAAATTATTGGTGTGATTTCAGTAACTCCAATTTCAGTTGCTTTTTCTAAGAACCATTCATAACGATCATTTAATTTGGTAGGGGCAACCACTAAATGAAGTTTGTAATTTAATGGAGTTTGATTTTCAAAAGATTCAATGTTAGCAATACATTGCTTAGGGTTTGTGCTTACTAAAGCTGCTTTAAAGAAACTACCCTTGCCATTAGTAAGATGCAATATGTCTCCTTCTTTTTTTCGTAATACTTTAATGATATGACGACTTTCTTCTTTGTCGAATAAAACTTCCTTTGAAGATTCTGAAATATGTGAATGGTAAAAAAGTTGCATTTAGTTTGAGCTTTTTAAAATGGCATGTTCAATTCCTAATTCTACCCAATGTTGTAGTTTCTCTTCAGTATCATATCCTTTAGGCTTCA
This sequence comes from Flavobacteriaceae bacterium, assembly GCA_019090365.1. Taxonomy (GTDB): domain Bacteria; phylum Bacteroidota; class Bacteroidia; order Flavobacteriales; family Flavobacteriaceae; genus Marifrigoribacter. The sequence continues at coordinate 22,235 of JAHRWC010000089.1, read as the reverse complement.
CAAAAATAAACTCTTTCATAGGTTTCCCAGTGAAATCCATGGGTATTACATTAGGCATAGATAATACTTGTTCCATTTTTTCAGAAACAACTCTAACCATCAATCGTTCTTTTGTTTCGCCTACACACATTTTACCTTTGTAAAGAAAACAATAACCTCCAAACATTCGCTTTTCAGTAATGTTATCCTTCCAAGGATTTACAGCAACTTTTAGTCGTTTAATTAATTCTTCCGAAGGATTTTTCATGTGTCTTTATTATTATTTTGTATGACCACATGCTGTTCGCTATTAGTCTTTTCGTTAAGTAATAAACTTTTTAGCATGCTCGTTTCATGTTTACAATTTTAAACGTGCTTTGGCAACTACATTAGAATCAGCAAATATTCCTTGTTTATATTTTAATTCACCAACAATAGCAATCATAGCTGCATTATCGGTACAATATTCAAATTTTGGGATATGTGTGATCCATCCATATTTTTGTTCAGCTTCTTTTAAAGCTTTCCGAATGCCACTATTTGCTGAAACTCCACCACCAATTGCAATTTCATTAATTCCAGTTTGTTTTACAGCGTTTTTCAGTTTATCCATTAAATAATCAATAATTGTAAACTGTAAGCTCGCACAAATATCCTCCATATTTTCTGAAATGAATTCAGAATTAAGTGCTACATTTTTCTCGACAAAATATAGTACTGATGTTTTAAGTCCGCTAAAGCTAAAATCTAAAGGACCTACTTTTGGTTTAGGAAATTTGAAAGCTTTTGGATTCCCTTCTTGGGCAAATTTGTCGATTAAAGGACCACCTGGATAGGGAAGGCCAAGAACTTTTGCGCTTTTATCAAATGCTTCACCAACAGCATCGTCTATGGTTTGTCCAATGACTTCCATTTCAAAATAATTACTCACTTTTACAATTTGGGTATGTCCACCACTAATTGTGAGTGCTAAAAATGGAAAGTTTGGAGCAGTATGTTCATCAGTTTTAATAAAATGAGCTAAAATATGCGCTTGCATGTGGTTTACATCAATCAAAGGAATGTCTAAACCTAACGCTAAAGACTTTGAAAATGAGGTGCCTACTAACAAAGAACCCATTAATCCAGGTCCGCTAGTAAAAGCTATGGCATTTAACTGTTTTTTGTCGATATTTGCCTTGCGAAGAGCAAGTTGTACAACAGGTACAATATTTTGTTGATGAGCACGTGAAGCTAATTCTGGAACAACACCACCGTATTCCTCATGAATTTTTTGCGTAGCAACAACATTAGATAATACCTGACCGTTGTGAATAACAGCTGCAGCAGTGTCATCGCAAGAGGATTCAATACCTAGTATATAATTATTATTTTGAATCAATGTAAAAGGGCATATTTATTGGTGGTAAATTTAAAACATTAATACGTATCAAAAAAGTTAGAAAAATAATACTAAGAATCATCGCAGCTCTTGTGATATTTTTACTGCTTCTAATAATTATTTTATCGATACCAGCTGTCCAAACTCGAATTGCAAAAAAAGTCACTAATTATTTAAATGAGTCCTACGGAACAGATATCAATATTGATCGTTTAGGGCTTAACTGGAAAGCTGAAGTTGATATACGAGGAATTTATATTGCAGATCACCACAAGGATACGTTGATATTTGCAAATCAATTACAAACCAATATATTAAGTGTTAAAAGGCTAATTGACGGAGATTTAGATTTTGGACATGTAAATCTTTCCGATGCGAAGTTCTATTTAAAAGTGTATGAAGATGAAGTCGATGATAATTTATTTGTCTTCACTGAAAAATTTGATACAGGTACGAGTACTAGTGTCAAACCATTTCATTTAGCGACAGAAGAAGTTACTCTAACGAACACAAAGATTCGATATATTGACGAAAATGAAGAAAAACAAGAGTTGTTTAATTTCACGAACGTTAATTTAAATGCACAAAACTTTAATATTGAAGGACCTGTTATAAAAGCAAACATACAACGTCTTGCTTTAGATGCGAAACAAGGCTATAGTATTAAAAGTTTAGCTGCAGATTTTGCTTATACCTTGGATGATATTATTTTAAAGGACCTTGTCTTAGTTACTGAGGAGTCTAAAGTCATTGGAGAAGTTATTTTACATCATGGAGTAAATGGTTTTCCAGACTTTAATAATAAAATGCCAATAAGTGCACATTTTGAGCATTCAAACATTGCGACAAACGATTTAAATACGTTCTACAATGAATTTGGAAAAGATATGTATTTGGTTGTTGATGGTGAATTTGAAGGTACATTGAATGATTTCACTTTTAAAGAAGCAGATTTATCCTTTCAAGATATTTCCATTAAAGGAGATTTTAAGTTAAAAAATTTATTGAAGGATGATGAATATGTTATTGAAGCAAAAAACCATAATATTAGCGCTAATTACTACGATTTAAAACGTTTTTTACCTCGTGTATTAAGTGATCTTCCAAAAGAAATAAAAGATTTAGGGCGTTTTAACTTAAGAGGAAATACAACTATTACTAATACAACATTAAATACAAATAGTGTATTAAATAGTAAATTAGGTAGAGCTACAACTAATTTTGAAATGGGTAATATCAATGATTTTGATAATGCTTTTTATGAAGGAAATGTGCAATTACAAAATTTTAAGCTTAGTAAAATTGCACAAACTGAATCTTTAGGCTTGCTAACTGCAAATTTAAATTTTAAAGGTAGAGGCTTTACTCAAAATACTGTAAACACTGAAATTTCTGGAGTTATTGACGAGATTGAATTTGAAGGTTATACGTATCAAAATTCAAAAGTTACAGGAAATCTGAAAAATCCAATTTTCAACGGAGAATTAAGTATTGATGATCCAAATCTTAAATTAAATTTTAAAGGACTTGTTGATGTTTCTAAAGAAATGAACAAATATAATTTTGAAGCTGATGTTGAATTTGCTGAATTAAATAAATTAAACCTTATTAAGAGAGATAGTGTTTCAATATTTGCTGGTAAAATAAATATGGATATGTATGGAACCACAGTTGATGATGCTGTTGGGACTATTAACTTTAAAGAAACTTTTTATCAGAACCTTAATGAAGATTATTACTTCGATGATTTTATGATTACTTCTTCATTTGAAAAAAAGGTAAGGACAATTCAAATCAATTCTCCAGATATTATCAATGGAAAAATAACGGGTGAGTTTCTAGTTGAAGATATACCAAGTTTGTTTAGAAATGGTATAGGAAGTATTTATACCAATTATATTGCTAAAGAAGTTACAATTAATCAATACATAGATTATGACTTTGAAGTATATAATAAAATAGTTGATGTATTTGTTCCTCAATTAAAGCTAGGGGATAACACGAAAGTTAAAGGCTCGGTGTCTTCTGATGAATCTAAATTTAAATTAAACTTTAATTCACCTGAGCTTTTATTGTATGAAAATTACCTAAGTAAAGTGAAAATTAATGTGGATAATGACAACCCATTATTCAATACTTATATCTCAATAGATTCAGTATACACAGGCTTTTACAATGTTACAGATGTTAACTTTATCAACAAGACTTTAAATGACACCTTATATATTCGTTCTGAATTTAAAGGAGGTAAACGTAAGGAAGATCTTTTTAATTTGTCATTATACCATACAATAAACCCAGAAGGGAAATCTGTTGTTGGGGTTAAAAAATCCGATATTACTTATAAGGACAATGTTTGGCACTTAAATGAAAATAATAATCATTTAAACAAAGTAGTTTTTGATGATAACTTTAAAACAATCCATATAGATTCTTTAGTGTTGAATCATAATGAAGAAACAATTCGTTTTGCAGGAGTTTTAAAAGACACAACGTATAAAAATATCAGGCTTTCCTTTAGCGATGTAAATATTGGAAATTTAATGCCAGAAATTGATAGTCTTTCGGTTGGAGGTAACATCAATGGTAAACTTAATTTTGTTCAGAAAAGAGGGTTTTATTATCCAAATTCTAACGTTGTTATTGATGGTGTTACTGTAAATGATATTGAATTTGGAGATTTAAGTTTATTAATTGAAGGGAATAAAAATCTAACGAAATACAACATCAATTCTACATTAATAAACGAAAATGTAGAATCTATAGTAGCTATCGGTGAAATTGATGATTCTGGAAAACATACAGAATTAAACCTTAATGTAGATTTAAAAGACTTTAATTTAGCTGCATTTAGCCCTTTAGGTGGCGAAGAAATTACAAACATTAGAGGTTTAGCATCTGGTAATGTAAAGGTGAATGGTAGATATAACTCACCCTCAGTTTTTGGTAATTTAACACTGAATGAAAGTGGCTTAAAAATCCCTTATTTAAATACAGATTTTGACCTTCAAGATAATACGATGGTAGTTGTTACTGAAGATAATTTTGATATTTACGATACTAATTTAACTGATACAAAATATAATACGAGTGGTGTGTTTTCAGGAAATATTTCACATCAAAACTTTCAAGATTGGCATTTAAACTTTCATCTAGAAACCGACAGAATGTTAGTGTTAGATACTCCTCCAGATGAAGATGAATTATATTATGGAACAGCTTTTATTAGTGGAACAGCCGATATTATTGGTAATATAGACGAATTAGTGATTGATGTTGTTGCTGCAACTGAAGAAGGTACAAGTTTCAAAATTCCTATAAGTGATACTGAATCGATTGGTGATGACTCTTTTATAAAATTTATTTCACCTGAAGAAAAACAAGCCATTTTAAGAGGAGAAACAATAGTCTCAAAAGAAGTTAAAGGTTTGTCTTTAAATTTCGAGTTAGATATTAATAAAAACGCAGAAGTTGAAGTAGTAGTAGATAAAGAAAATAACTCTACTCTTAGAGGAAGGGGAGCAGGTACTTTATTACTAGAAATCAACACACTTGGTAAATTTAAAATGTGGGGAGATTTTATTGTTTATGAGGGTGTATATGATTTTAGATATGGCGGATTAATACAAAAAGAAATTGATGTAGAACGTGACGGTACAATTACTTGGGACGGAAGCCCAACTAAAGCACAACTTAACTTAAGAGCGATCTATAAAACGAATGCAAACCCTTCTGTTTTACTAGATAATCCATCAATTAATAGAAAAATACCAGTTAATGTCATTGTTGATTTGACTGGAGAAATTTTACAACCTAATTTAGATTTCACCATAGATTTCCCAAGAGTTAGTTCAATTGTTAAAAGTGAATTAGATTATAAACTACAAGATAGACAACAAAGAGAAAATCAAGCCTTATTTTTAATTTCTACAGGTTCGTTTGTTGGAGATGGCGCAGGACAAAGCGCGATTACGGGTACTTTAGCTGAACGTATTAATGGTATTGTAGCTGAATTATTTTCAGATAGTAATTCTAAGTTTAAAGTATTGCCTTATTATAATCCAGGAGATAGAACAATTAACCAGGAAACGTCTGATGAATTAGGATTTGCAATTTCAACACAAATTAGTGAGCGTATTATTATTAACGGTAAAGTGGGTATTCCTGTAGGAGGTGTAAACGAATCTGCAGTGGCTGGAGATGTTGAAGTGCAATGGCTAGTAAATGAAGATGGAAGTCTTAGAATTAACTTTTTTAATCGACAAGCAGATCTACAATTTATTGGTGAAGATCAAATATTTGAACAAGGAGCTGGAGTTTCTTATTCAGTTGATTTTGATACAATGAAAGAATTAATTGATAAAATTTTTGGAAAGGAAATAGATATTGAAGAAATTCAAATTGTACCTGAGGATTCATCTCCAGTAAATTTCACCTCACCAAAAAAAGATGAAAATTAAAGTGAAGCAATCATTGAGATTTCTACATTCACAAACTTTGGTAAATTGGCAACTTCTACCGTTTCTCTAGCAGGCGCATTTTCTTCAGAAAAATAAGTTGCATACACAGTGTTAATAGCTTTAAATTGATTCATGTCTGCAATAAAAATAGATGTTTTTATTACATTCTCGAAGGTCATACTTACTTCTGAAAGCACCGCCTTAAGATTCTCCATAACCCTTTTTGTTTCTAAAGAAATATCTTCAGTTTCTAACTTACCAGTGCTAGGATTAATCGCAATTTGACCAGAAGTATAAAGCATATTTCCATGTAAAACTGCTTGATTGTATGCACCAATAGGGGCAGGAGCATTAGGTGAATTTATTATCTTTTTCATAATACTATATTATAATCGTTTGTCTGGTTCACGACGTTTCTCGTATTTAATGTCACTAAGTACAGATGATTTTATACCAATAAAAAAGTACCATGCTGTATTAATACTACCAATAGGAGTCCAGTTAAAACTAAGTCTCCAACTCTCTAAATCTCTTTGAAAACGAAATTGTGTAAGGGTAATTCCTTTATTTTTAAAATCATAACCAGAAGACATTCCAACACTCCATCTAGGTGTAAGATCTAAATTTGAACTAAACATAAGTGATTGTGAAGAAATCTCATTTTGTCTCGCCGAATTTGAATAGGTCATGGTATAAGCTAATCTCAAATCCCATGGGATGGAATAATTATACCAACCTAGATCTTCTCGTTCTTCATCATCATCATTATCTCTAAAATTTCTGTTATCATTTAGGCTAGTACTATCCCCAAAAAGATCATCTCTTCTTCCACCATTTCTTAAGGTTTCATTAGTTAAATCATCTTCAGCATTATTATTGCTGCTAAAATCAGTGCTAGCAAAACTATAATTAATACTAATGTTTGCATTTGTAAGTCTAAATAGACTTCCTCCATTATCTAAATTAAATTTATCGATCCTTCTATTATTATTATCAAGCGCATAAGGGTCTAAGCTTCCATTAAAATTGAAATCTAATTTTTTAATTATAGGAATACTACCAGTAAAACGTACAGGATTCCATTTTAAAGAATCTCCAGAAACATTATATCCAGATGAAAAATTTAAATTATTTAGTATAATAAGTTTCTTTGCCTCGACAGCAGTAGTGTCCCTATCACGGACTTTTGCTTCAATTGTATTACTTAATGAAAACCCAATACTACTCGAATAATTTTTACCAGGTGCTCCAAATAATGTTCCTTCAAACCTTGAGTATTCTACTATTTCATTATTAATAGTAGGATCAGCAGTTGGAATTTCATAACTTTCATAATATTGATCAAATGCTGGATTAATATTATAACTTACAGAAGGACGCATAACATGACGTATGGCTTGTATTTTTTTGTCTTCACCAAAATTGAACATACCATATATAGTAGTTCCTAAACTTGTAGAAAAATTATATGTTCTATAGGCGTCAAATCCATTTATTGTATCATTTACGACAGCTCCAACGCCTTCCTCAAGAGTTGGATCATAACTTTTATTAAAAGTTTTAAACACCCATGTTTCTTGAAACGAAGTACTAGCAGAGGCACTTATATAATCTAATATTTTAAAATTTGTACTTAATGGTATCGAATGTCTTATACCCATTTTTGCATTATCAAACATTTCTTTCTTAAAAAATAAAGAATCGGTTGTTTGAATTTGATTTTGCCCCGTAACACTGTATTGCAAGTTTATATTTTGAAGTGCACCTTTTTTAATTCCAGTTTTTGGAGCAAAAGGAAAGATTCTTGACACACTTGCATTTACATTTGGAAGCGATAAGTTTATAGCTTCAGTGTTAGTATTTTGTGAATGAGTTACAGCGGCAGAAAAATTCACTTGTGGTTCTCCTTCAAATGTTTTTGAATATGAAATAGATGAACTTAAGGTGTTTACTAAGGAACTTGAGTTGTTAATTTGATTAATTGATTCTTGAAAAAATCGACTACTACCTAAGTTAACAGAAGCTGAGAACCGCGAACTCGGGCTAGCTTTTGCATCTTGAGTGTGTGTCCATCGAATATTATAAACAGAACTTTCACTATAATCTGGGAATCCACGCTCGCTATTAATTAATTTTTCAAAACGCATGCTTAAATTACCGCTAAACTTATAGCGTGAGGCATACGATGTTTCTGTTCGTAAAGCATAACTACCGTTGGTATAATAATCTCCTAACAGGGCAAGATCAACATAATCACTTAAAGCAAAATAATAACCTCCATTCTGAAAGAAAAATCCACGGTCATTATTATCTCCAAAACTCGGAATTATAAATCCAGAAGTACGATCTTCAGAAAGTGGAAAATATGCAAAAGGTAAACCAATTGGAGTAGGTACATCTGCAATATACATATTGGTTAAGCCAGTTACAATTTTCTTTTTAGGAACGAATTTAGCTCTTCGAGTGAAAAAATAATATTCAGGATCATCTAAATTTTTAGAAGTAGTAAACTTAACATTCTTCAAGAAAATAACTGAATCGTTTACTTTTTTAGTAACTTCAGAAATAACGTTAAATCCGTTTTGTTCAGTTCGAGAATTATAAATTAATGCTTTTTCAGAATCAAAATTAAACCTTATAGAATCTGGTTCAACTCTATTACTTCCTTGCACAAAAACAGGGCGTTGAGAATATACATCGGCACTATCAATACCTTTTGCATAGACTTCATTTTTATTATAATCTAAAATGATTAAGCCTGCATTAATTTGCATATCACCATAAATGATGTATGCTTCGTTGTACATGTATATTTTTTGTTCTTCTCTATTTATAAAAACGTAGTCTTTTCCGTAATAATCAATAACATCAGTTAATGTTTCTTGTTTTGGTTTAATACTATCGGTCTTTACAGTATCAACAACAACTTCATTGATTTCAGTAATAATTGGTTCTACATTGACTTCTAAGGTATCAGATTTTTCTGTACGCTGAATGTCAACTTCTTTATTTGGAGGTAGATCTTGAGATTGCATAGCAGTACTACCCAAAAGTAGAAAAAAGATAATCACCAATAAATATTGCCTATATGTTTGCAATGCTACGATACTATTATTTTGTAAATTTGGCTTAATTATTGAAAGATCAAAATTAAGCATATTTTTTTGTGCGACCTTTTATTATAACAGTTTTTTAATAATAGTAACATTTTGTTAGCGTTATCTGTTAAAGATGAATTAAATATATGAAATCAAAATTTATTTTTCAACTACTCCTAATTGTTATAGTTGTCCTTTCAACTACATCATTTTCAAAAGTTTATTCACAAAAGCAATTCGTTGTTGTACTTGATGCAGGTCATGGAGGAAAAGATCCTGGGAATAGAGGGAATGGCTATAAAGAAGCTTCAATAGCATTAAGTATTGTTCTTAAAGTAGGTGAAGCATTAGAAAAGAATCCAAACATTAAAGTCATTTATACTCGTAAAAAAAATGTTTTTGTTGAATTAAGAGAAAGAGCAGCTATTGCAAATCGAGCAGATGCCGATTTATTTGTATCTGTACATTGTGATGCATTTACTAATAATGCTTATGGATCAGGAACCTTTGTATTAGGATTGCATAAATCGAAAGCAAATTTTGAGATCGCTAAAAAGGAAAATGAAGTAATTTTCTTAGAAGATAATTATGAAGAAACTTATGCTGGATTTGACCCTAGTGCTCCTGAATCATTAATTGGAATGACCTTAATGCAAGAAGAATACTTAGATCAAAGTATACTATTAGCGACATTGGTTCAAAATAATTTTTCAAACTCTTTGAAAAGAAAGGATAGAAGTGTTAAACAAGCTGGATTTTGGGTATTGCATAATACCTATATGCCAAGCGTACTTATTGAAACTGGATTTTTAACGAATAAAAAAGAGGGTGCTTATTTAAATTCAAAAAAGGGGCAGAGTGAAATGGCGAAAGAAATATCTAAGGCTATTCTATCATACAGATCAAGTTTATCACTTGCAACAGACAACTCTAAGAACCCAGTTATTGAAGAAGAAGAAATAGTTGAAGCTATAGAAAATGTAGAAGCAAATATTTATGAAGGAATCACTTTTAAAGTTCAATTAGCAGCGAGTAGTAAAGATTTAGAATTGAAACCGTATAATTTTAAAGGACTTAAAGAATTAAGTAGCAATAAAGAAAAGGGCTTGTTTAAATATTATTATGGAGATACTTCAGATTATAATAAAATACAATTAATGAAGACATTTGCAAGAGAGAGAGGATATTCTACCTGTTATATCGTTGCATTTAAAGACAATCAAAAAGTAAAACTTACTGAAGTTTTGCATTCTGAAGATAAATAAAAATTCAAAATCATAAAACTTATTTAAAATATCGGTAGTCCCATATTTATTTTTAAATTTGTTTATAACCAAAACATGATCATTTGAAACTTTCAAGAGAAGTAAAAACAGGAATATTTGCAGTAGTATCAATACTGCTTTTTATTTTTGGGTATAATTTTTTAAAGGGTTCTAACTTATTAAGTAATAACAGAACCTTTCATGTAACCTATACAAATGTAGAAGGGTTAGCACCTTCAGCGCCTGTTACTATAAATGGTTTAGTCGTTGGTAAAATTCAAAGTATCAATTTTGTTGATGACAAAGGAGAACTGTTAGTGACATTTACAGTTGATTCAGATTTTAAATTTTCTAAGCAAAGTATTGTACGTATTTATAGCAGTAGTTTAATAGGAGGTAAGTCCTTAGCTATAATTCCAGATTATTCATCTAATAATTATGCAGAAACTAATGATTATTTAAAAGGTGAAATCGAATTAGGGATGTTAGAATCTGTTACTGGAGGGTTAAAACCTTTAGAAGAAAAAGTTATGAAGGCTTTATCTGGTATGGATACGTTGCTAACGAACTTGAACTCAATATTAGACGACACAACAAAAGATAATTTAAAAGGAGCCATTGCTAATTTAAACCAGACAATGTATTCATTTAAGGGTGCAAGTGCTAATCTTAATTCATTGTTGGCTACTAATAAAGAAAAATTGAATACTACTTTTAGTAATTTAGAAACTACTTCCGAAAATTTTGCTTCATTATCAGATTCATTAGCAAAAATTAAAACTGGAGAAATGGTAAATGAATTAGAAGGAGTTATAAGTGGATTTAATACTATAGTAACAAAAATAGAAGCTGGAGAAGGAAGTATTGGAAAGCTTTTAAAGGATGAAAAATTATATGATAACCTTGCAGGGGCTTCTAAAGAATTAGAGCTTTTACTTGAAGACATGAAATTAAATCCGAAACGTTATGTTCATTTCTCTTTATTCGGAAAAAAACCACCTAAATACGAAGAACCATCAGACACCAATAATTAACTATGCAATACCTACCTAATATCATCTTTTTAGTAGCTTTAATAGCTGGAGTTGGTTATTTTATTAAGAATAGCAGAAAGATAATTCGTAATATAAATTTAGGGCACAAAGTTGATGCTTCAGATCATAAAAAAGAACGCTGGTCTAATGTATTTAGAATAGCCTTAGGACAATCTAAAATGGTAGTCCGTCCTGTTGCTGGCCTATTACATATTTTCGTTTATGTTGGCTTTATTATTATTAATATTGAAGTTCTTGAAATAATTATTGATGGAATTTTTGGGACACATAGAATTTTCGCTGGATTAGGTGTCTTTTATGATATATTAATTGCTTCTTTTGAAATATTAGCATTATTAGTTCTTATTGGAGTTATAGTATTCTGGATAAGAAGAAATATTATAAAAATAAAACGTTTTTGGAATCCTGAAATGAAAAGTTGGCCTAAGAATGATGCCAATATTATTCTTTATTTTGAAATGGTGTTGATGTCATTATTTCTAATAATGAATGCAACAGATCAACAATTACAGATATTAGGAGCTGCTCATTATACTGAGGCTGGATTATTTCCAGTAAGTAGTTACCTATTACCAATATTTGATGGTTTATCTGAAAGCACACTAATTCTAATTGAAAGAGGAGCTTGGTGGATTCATATTTTAGGAATACTAACTTTTTTAAATTACTTATATTTCTCTAAACATCTACATATTTTACTTGCATTTCCAAATGTATACTACGGAAAAATAGAACCTAAAGGACAGTTTAAAAATTTAGAATCAGTAACTAAAGAAGTTAAGATGATGATGGATCCTAATATAGATCCATTTGCAGCACCACCTGAAGGAGAAGAAGCGCCAGCTAAGTTTGGAGCAAGTGATGTTACAGATTTAAGCAGAGTTCAACTATTAAATGCTTATACCTGTACTGAATGTGGACGTTGTACGAGTGTTTGCCCTGCAAATCAAACAGGGAAAAAATTATCTCCACGAAAAATTATGATGGATACACGTGATCGTGTAGAGGAAATAGGCAAGAACATTGATAAAAATGGAGAATTCCAACTTGATGATAAACAGTTACTAGATAATTATATTACAAGAGAAGAGCTTTGGGCTTGTACTACTTGTAATGCTTGTGTTGATGCTTGTCCTGTTAGTATAGATCCATTATCTATTATCATGGAAATGAGACAATATTTAGTGATGGAACAATCTGCTGCTCCAAATGAGTTAAATATCTCTATGACTAATATTGAAAATAACGGCGCACCCTGGCCTTACAATCAGATGGATCGATTAAACTGGAAAAACGAATAATGCCCCAAAACTTTTGAAATATGAAAAAAGAAGAAGTAGAAAAATTATTACACGATAAAGTAGAAGCAGGGGAACATGTGAGTCCGATTTTACCAGATAGTATTAAAAACTATTTAGTAGATATAGATGGTACTGTTGGAGATGATATACCTAATGAAGAACCTGAACGTATGTTGACAGCAGCTGTATACCCTGATGCGTTAAAAACTGTAAATAAATGGTATGAGCAAGGACATATAATCTGTTTTTTTACTTCAAGATTGGAAGAACATAGAGAATATACTGAGATTTGGTTGAAGAAACATGGGTTTAAATATCATTCTCTTTTAATGGGAAAACCTAGAGGGGGAAATTATCATTGGATTGATAATCACATAGTTAAAGCGACTCAATATAAAGGTAATTTTACTGAACTAGTTGAAAAAGAAGTTACTATTGAAGTATTTAAAGATTAAAGATTCAATGAAATTTATAATTTTCATTCTAACAGTTTGCTTTTGCACTTTTTTGAATGCTCAGTCTATTGTTGGTGAATGGGAAACATATGATGATGAATCTGAAAAAAAAACATCAGTAGTTGAAATATATAAAGAAAAGAACAAATATTTCGGAAAAATTGTAAATCTATATGAAGATTCATTAGATTCAATTTGTGAAGAATGTAAAGGCATAAATAAAGACAAGCCAGTTATTGGGTTAATTATTATCGAAAATCTAAAAAAGGATGAAGATGAATTTAATAATGGAACAATTTTAGACCCAAAAAATGGAAAGACATATAAATGTCAAATTGAATTAATTGAAAATAATAAGTTAAAACTAAGAGGATATATAGGGATTTCGTTATTCGGAAGAACACAATATTGGCTTAGAAAAACATAAGAAATGAGTGAAACATTAAAAGTGCCAACCATGGCAGAATATATGGCTCAGGGTAAACAACCTGAAGTGTTGTTTTGGGTAGGATGTGCTGGAAGCTTCGATGATAGAGCTAAAAAAATAACAAAGGCTTTTGTAAAACTTCTTAATAATGCTCAAGTTGAATTTGCGGTGTTAGGAACAGAAGAAAGTTGTACTGGTGATCCAGCAAAAAGGGCAGGAAATGAGTTTTTGTTTCAAATGCAAGCAATGACTAATATTGAAGTTCTTAATGCTTATGAAGTAAAAAAAATAGTTACAGCTTGTCCTCATTGTTTCAATACTATTAAGAATGAATACCCTGAATTAGGTGGAAATTACGAAGTAATGCATCACACTCAATTTTTACAAGCATTACTATCTGAAGGGCGTATAAAGGTTGAAGGCGGAAAATACAAAGGAAAACGTATCACTTTTCATGACCCTTGTTATTTAGGTAGAGCTAATAATGAATATGAAGCACCAAGAAATTTATTAAGAAAGCTAGAAGTTGAATTAGTAGAAATGAAACGTTGCAAAGCGAAAGGTCTTTGTTGTGGAGCTGGTGGTGCACAGATGTTTAAAGAACCCGAAGCTGGTGATAAAGATATCAATGTTGAAAGAACTGAAGATGCAATTGAAACTAAACCTTCCATTGTAGCTACAGGTTGTCCGTTTTGCAATACAATGGTAACTGATGGTGTGAAATCAAAAAATAAAGAAGAAGATATAGAAGTATTAGATATTGCCGAAATGATTGTTAATGCTGAAGATTTATAAAAAAATGCTGACAGAATTTAAAAACCTTCCCGATGATTCAAGAATTTGGATCTATCAATCAAATAGAAAATTAACTGATACTGAAATTGAATCAATTAATACTAAAACAAAAGACTTCCTTGTACAATGGACTGCTCATGGTAAAGACTTAGAAGCAAGTTTCGAAATTAAATACAATCGTTTTATTGTTATTGGTTTAAACCAAGAAAATGCTTCAGCTTCTGGTTGTAGTATTGATTCTTCTGTTTATTTTATTCAATCTTTAGAAAAAGAATATGAGATCGACCTCATGGATAAAATGAATGTAACATTTTATAATGGTGATTTTATAGCACATAAAACTTTGGTGGATTTCAAGAAAATGGCAAAAGCTAGATCTGTCTCTAAGAAAACCATTGTTTTTAATAATTTAATTAATACGAAAGCCGAATATCTTGAAAACTGGGAAGTCCCAGCTGAAGATAGTTGGCATAATAGATTTTTATCATAATATTTCCTTTCCTAAATGAAGAACCTCACATTTTTTATCTTAGTATTTTCATTCAGTTTTGCAACTTTTGCACAACAATTAAATCCTTTGCATGTAGCGAATGATCTTGAAAATCAAAAAAAATGGGTAGATAGTGTATATGGTAATATGTCGCTTCAAGAAAAAGTGGGTCAATTATTTATGGTTGATATTTTTTCTAGCGACCCTAAATCTAAAACCGATAAAATTGATAGCTTAATTAAGAATCAATATATCGGAGGAATTATATTTTCAAAAGGAGGTCCAAAACGTCAAGCAAAATTAAACAACCACTATCAAAAAGTATCTAAAACACCTTTATTAATAGGTATGGATGCAGAATGGGGATTGGCCATGCGTTTAGATTCTACGTTTGCATATCCGTGGAATATGACTTTAGCTGCTATTAAAGATAATCAGCTTATTGAAGAAGTTGGTAAACGAATAGGGGAGCATTCAAAACGATTAGGAGTGCATATAAATTTTGCGCCAGTTGTTGATATCAATACAAACCCTAAGAACCCTATAATTGGAAATCGTTCCTTTGGTGAGGACAAGGATAACGTTACTGAAAAGTCTTTAGCTTTTATGAGAGGTATGGAAAGTGTAGGTGTTCTTGCTAATGCAAAACATTTCCCTGGACATGGTGATACCGATAAAGATTCTCATAAAACATTGCCAACGATTTCTTTTACTAAGGAACGAATTGATTCAGTTGAATTACATCCATATAGAAGACTAATTGAGAATGGATTAAGCAGTGTAATGGTTGCTCATTTAAATGTGCCATCATTAGAGGAAAAATTTGATTATCCTTCATCTATTTCAGAAAATATTGTTACTAACATTTTAAAAGGACAACTTGGTTTTAATGGATTAATCTTTACAGATGCTTTAAACATGAAGGGAGCTGCTAATTTTAAAAAACCTGGTGAAATAGATTTGGCAGCATTTTTAGCAGGTAATGATGTGTTGTTGATTTCTGAAAGTGTTCCAAAAGCACACCAATTAATTGTTAATGCCTATCGAAAAGAATTTATTTCAGAAGAACGATTAGCGCATTCTGTTAAAAAAATATTATTAGCAAAATATAAAGTTGGTTTACATCAATATGAACCTGTTAATTCTGAAAACCTTATCGAAGATTTAAATGCTCCTGAAGATAGAGTATTATATGAAAAGGTAATGGAAAAGGCATTGACCGTTCTAAAAAACAAAGATGATATTTTACCAATCACTGATTTAGTCGATAAGAAAATTGCTTATGTAAATTTTGGAGATGATTCAGGAAAGCACTTTTTAAGTCAGTTGAAGAAATATGGAAATGTTTCATGGGTTAAAGCGAAGAGCTTAAATAGTTATGTTAAGAAATTAAAAAGGTATGATTATGTAGTCATTGGTTTTCATAAATCGAATGATAATCCATGGAAAGGGTATAAGTTCACTGATAAAGAATTAGTCTGGATCTATGAAATAGCACGAACTAATAAAGTTATATTGGATGTTTTTGCAAGACCTTATGCATTACTAGATTTAAAAACTTCTGAAAACTTTGAAGCGATAATAATGTCGTATCAGAATAGTAAAGTTTCTCAAGAACTCTCTGCACAATTAATATTTGGAGCTAGAAAAGGAGAAGGGATGCTGCCTGTAACACTAGGAGAGGATTTTCCATTGTTTACTTCAATTGAAACAAATCAATTAAAACGTTTACAATATGGAGTACCAGAAAGCGTAGGAATAAATTCAAAAAAACTAAAAGGAATAGATTCATTAGCACGTATTGGTTTATGGGCTAATATGATGCCTGGAGCTCAAATTTTAGTTGCTAGAAAAGGAAAAGTGATATATCAGAAAAATTTTGGACATCATACTCAAGATAAAAAGATTCGAGTAAAGGACACCGATATTTACGACGTTGCTTCATTGACTAAAATTTTGTCAACGCTTCCATTAATTATGGAGTTAGTAGATCGTGATATTATTTCGATGGATACAAAGCTTTCAGAATTACTTCCAGAATACAAGAATACAGACAAGGCAAATATTAATATTAAACGTATGTTATCACATTATGCACGTTTAAAAGCCTGGATCCCTTTTTATGTAAGTACTTTAGACACTGTTACTAAATTGCCTTCTGAAAAATATTATTCAAAAGAAAAAAGAGATAGCTTTAAAATTAGAGTTGCAGAGAATTTATTTATGCGAGATGATTATAAGGATTCTATTTTCGAAAGAATTAAAAAAAGTGAACTTAGAAAAAGATTAAGCTATAAATACAGTGATTTACCCTACTATATATTGAAAAAATATTTAGAAGAATTTTATGGAACTTCTTTAGATAAGCTTGTTCAGCGTAATTTTTATAAATCATTAGGAGCAAATTATGCTACTTATTTACCCTTAGATAAATTTAAGAAGAGTCAGATTCCACCCACCGAAAATGATCAATCATTTAGAATGCAAAAAGTACAAGGATATGTACATGATCAAGGTGCTGCAATGCTAGGAGGAGTAAGTGGACATGCAGGCTTGTTTAGTAATTCGAATGATATCGCAAAAATTATGCAAATGTATCTTTGGAAGGGTTTTTATGGTGACAAACAATATTTACAACCAGAAACTTTAGATCTTTTCAATACTTGTTATTATTGTGATGATGATGTTAGAAGAGGAGTAGGTTTCGATAAGCCACAGTTAAGTGAAGTAGGTCCAACATGTGGATGTGTTTCAATGCTTAGTTTTGGGCATAGCGGATTTACAGGTACATTTACTTGGGCAGATCCAGAACAAGAATTGGTGTATGTTTTTCTTTCAAACAGAACGTATCCAGATGCAAGTAATCGAAAAATAATTGGAAGTAATTTACGATCAAATATTCAACAAGTTATTTATAACTCATTAATTGAAGAAGAATAAAAATTATTCTTTGAAATCACTTTTAAGGTTTTTCCAAACCCTCAATAATAAGAATCCTGAAATTAGTATTACTACAATTAATCCTGATGCTAGTTTGTAGTTTCCATATAAGATATTTCCTGTAGCAAACATACAACTATACACAAGAATACATCCTAAAACCATTGCTAAGATCCCTGAGGGAACTGACCATTTCTTATTTTGTTCTAATGTTCTAAGTTCTTCATCATCTACCGAATCAATTACATTTTTCCATCCAGGACCTCCTGGAAGTGTTTGTTTATAAAATGTAACTAATGTTTCTTTACTTTCAGGTTTTGTCAAGAAGGTAACAATAACCCAAATAATAGTGGTTACTAAAACTACTAATGGAAATTTTGACCAAGCTGGAAATACTCCTTCTACTAATACATCTGTTTCATTTTTATGATCAAATAATATATCTTTTAATGAAGTAAAATTAAATAATATAGAAATAATCCCAGAAGCAAACATAGCTGAAATTTCACTCCAAGCATTGATTCTCCACCAAAACCATCTAAGGATAAAGATAAGCCCAGTACCAGCTCCAAACATTAGTATGATTTCAAATAGTTGTAAGGCATTCGTTAATACTAAAGCAAGTAAAGCACTAGCAATCATTAATATTACTGTAGATAACCTACCAGCATTAACTAATTCTTTTTCACTTGCATTCTTATTGATTTGCTGTTTATAAAAATCATTAACTATATAAGATGAGCCCCAATTTAAATGTGTTGATATAGTTGACATATAAGCTGCACCCAAAGAAGCTAATACAATTCCTAAAAGACCAGTAGGTAATTTTGTTAGCATTGCTGAATATGCTAAATCATGTCCTAATTTACTTTCTTCAACATTTGGAAAAGCAGCTTGGATACTTGCTAAATCTGGATATAAAACTAAAGATGCCAATGCAACTAATATCCACGGCCAAGGACGTAAAGCATAGTGCATGATATTAAAGAAAAAAGTTGCACCAATTGCATGGTTTTCATCTTTTGCAGCTAACATACGTTGAGCTATATATCCTCCACCTCCAGGTTCAGCTCCAGGATACCAAGCACTCCACCATTGTACAGCAAGTGGAATTATTAATATTCCTATAAGTGCTTCAGTATTATTAAAGTCAGGTAAAATGGATAATTTATCTACTACATTTTCATTTGTTAGTAAATTGGATAAACCACCAATTTCATCCATATTAACTAAATAATATGCTGCGCCAATAGCTCCAGCCATTGCAACAAAGAATAATACAAAATCTGTATAAACTACTCCTCTAAATCCACCAAGAGCACTAAAGATTACAGTAATTGTTCCAGCTATACCAACAGTTTGCATAGGAGTTAGCCCTAACATTACTTGCCCAATTTTTATTGCGGCTAATGTTACAGCTGCCATAGCCATTACATTAAAAACTACACCAAGATAAACAGATCTAAATCCTCTAAGAAAATGTGCTGGTTTTCCTCCATAGCGTAAATCATAAAATTCCATGTCTGTATTGACATTAGATTTTCGCCAAAGTTTTGCATAAACAAATACTGTTAATAATCCAGTTAATAAAAATGCCCACCAAACCCAGTTACCTGATACGCCATTATTTCTTACAATGTCTGTTACTAAGTTAGGGGTGTCTGTTGAAAAAGTAGTAGCAACCATTGAGAAGCCAAGTAACCACCATGGCATACTACGATTTGATAAGAAATACTCTGAAGTATTTTTACCTGATCTTTTTGAAACAATAATACCAATGGATAGTACTAATGCAAAAAATGAGATGATTAATACCCAATCAAGTGTTTCTAATTTCATAAAAGTGTTACTTAGTTATTATTAGTAAATCTTGGGCTTGACCAATCCAATCATCATTTTCAATTCTTCCTGGAAAAAAGTCAATTAATTCAGTAATTGCTCGAATATCTCCTATAGTAAGCTTACTTATTTGATTATAATTAAAAATACCAACCTCATTAAGCCTTTCCTCAATATAAGGGCCTACTCCCGTTATTTTCGTTAAATCATCTTTGTTTTTTTCACTACCTAAACCAAGATTATCAAAATTTAATTTTGGTTTTGATTTATTATAAGTAACATAGCTTGTTCTAGCTTTTATGGCAACTCTTTTAGGGATTTTAGCCTCAATAATTTCTTCTTGGGCTTCTTTTACAACTTTAATGATTTTTGGTTTGATTTCAGTAAAGATTGTTTCTATATCATTAATACTTTCTTTTGTAGGAGTCTTATCAAAATTTGAAATGGCGTGATTGGTTTTTTTTAGGGCCGCAATTTTTTTCTTCTGCTTGTTTATTAACCCAGAATATTTAGCCTTTTGAAACCATAAACTTGAAAAGTATCCAATTAAAAATGCACTTAGCATTAATATAAAAATACCTCCATATTCAGGTAACAAGCCAAGTAAATCTATTTGTTTATCCATATTAATTAAATATAACTTCAATGCGTCTATTTGCAATTCTACCTAAATGTGAGTTATTGCTATCAATTGGTTCAGACTCTCCTTTTGATGAAGCAATTATTTTTGTTTTATCGATATCTCCTTTTGAAACTAAATACCATCTAACTTGCCTTGCGTGTTTTAATCCGGTGGCATAATTATCATTACTATTACCAATGTTGTCTGTATGACCTACAATTTCAATTTTTATATTGGGATGATTTTTTATAACGGAATTTACCTCTAAAAGTAAGTTTTTTAAATCATCATTTGCTAAAATTCCACTTTCTGAAAATTTTGGATATACTGTTTTTGCTTCAGGTATTTCTAATTTTAAATTTTCTATCCTCTTTAAATTTAAAGGTTTAAAAGAGAATGTTAAGCTATTATTGAATTGAAGACTATCGTTAAATTGAATATCTTTTATAATTGGTTTGATCACTATTTTTTCAGCTGAAATCCCAGTTTCTATAAGAATATCTTTAATGCTTAAGCCTCTTAGCATACCTAAGTTAGGGCTTTCAACATTTTCCAAAGGGCTGTACAAAGAAATGATATGCAATTCAGAATCTGGATGATCAATTAAATAGGTGTTTAGCTTGTATTTAAAATCTATTATAGAATTAGGTATAACTAATTCAGGAGAGTTTTTAGTAATACTAACTCCTTCAGAAAATAAAAAGATTATTTCACCATTTTCATTAATTGCTTTAAGCGTATTATAATTTACAGGTTCTTTTTTTAATAAAGTATCTTCGGTATTTTCAATTTTAGTAATAGAATCTTTTAGAGGAATTATCTCTTTTTTATCTTCTACAATAGGTTTTTTTTCCACATATGTAGAATCAGAATTAACAGCTATTTTACTTGGTTGAATCAAAGAATAGATCCAAAGCCCAAAAATAGACCATAATAAAAAAACAATAAAAGCTATAAAAAAGTTTTTCATATAAGCAATCTCTTTGTTTTATAGGGTTTTACAAACAAAGAAAGTCATTTAATCAAATCTATAAAAATTATTCATTTTTAAGGGAACAATTGTGAATATGTTTTCCACATATTGTACACAATATTTTTCATCCTAAAATATTAAAAAAGCCCAATTCGAAATGTAAGAAAAGGGCTTTTAAATTTATTAATTTATGTTTTAATTTAACCAACCATTGGTCTTTGCCTTTTTACTATACATGTAAAGAAAAATAGCAATAATTATCACCATAATTGGCATGATATAACCTCCTGGACCATATACGTCCATATTATTACTTAAAAAGAAATTATATACCATCTGAACAAGTACTCCTAATAGAGATAAAAGAAATAATGGAATTGCCCATTTTTTCTTTATAATTAAAGCTAGAGAACCTAAAAGCCCTCCAAATACTGCAATTGCAAAAGCTGCTGTTGCCCAGGCTGGTACATTTTCGTAAAGTTCTCTTTGTGCTTCAGGGAGTAATGCTTTAGCATCATCAGTCATATATGCTTGCCCTATATATGCCATTACGCCCATAGCGTTCCAAATTAATGCAATTATGGCAATAATCCAGAATGCCACTTTCGGTTTGTTTGTTGTAGTCATTTTTTTGGTTTTAATAATTAGTGATTATTTGTTTGAGCTTTCAATTTAAGAGATTTGATAATAAAATGCAAATAACTGATATCTTGATATTTATAGGAAGCTGTATTTGTGGTATATTTATTAATTCAAATTAAATAATATGAGTACGATACCAAAAAATGCTTTTAAGTTTCTTAATGCGCTGAAAAAGAACAACCATAGAGATTGGATGACAGAACATAAAAAAGAATATTTAGCTAATGAAAAAATACTAAAGGCATTTTATGCTTCCATTGAGAATTCTTTAAATGAAACTGATGAAATTTCTAAACTTAAAGTTTTTCGAATCAATAGAGATGTAAGGTTTAGTAAAGATAAAACTCCATATAATGTGCATAGAAGCGCTAGTTTTAGTAGGGCAGGAGCACATCGGCGAGGTGGATATTATCTAAGATTAGAGCCGGGAAAATCTGCCATGGCTGGAGGTTTTTTTGGGCCTGAACCTGCTGATTTACTTAGAATAAGAAAAGAATTTGAAATGGATGCTTC